>NZ_JBEGDL010000019.1:0-94449 GCF_040813775.1 Ammoniphilus soli | reverse complement strand
CTCCTGTTCGCTATGAACAACATTTCAAAAAGGCATCATAAAATGCCTTATTTAACTGTCCACTTTCTTGACGGAGGTCCATTTTTTCCCTTATAATCAAGTTTATTTTACTCCAAGAATAAATAGAGGAAGAAAATTCTCTTAAGGTCATTCCAATTATAAAAAACTCCCGTTCATCACCCAGGAGCACGTCTATGCGCTCGGAGTGAGAACGGGAGTTTTTTACATCGCATGATACCGATTAATCGGCCGGCCTACCGAACCATACTGGATCTCTAGCTTAACTTTTCCGGCTTTCTCTAAAAAATCAAGATACCTTCTGGCGGTAACACGGGCTAACCCGACCCCTTCGGCGACTTCTTCGGCAGATAAAGCTTGGGATTGCTTAAGCAAAAAGAGCAAAACCTGCTTTAAGGTAATTTCATTTAAACCCTTTGGCAAAGGTTCGTCTTGTCCATTCAGTTCCGGTCCTCTATTCTCTGTAATAAGCCTTTTAGCGGAAAGGTGACGGTCAATTGCCTCTTGGTCCAATAAGTCTTTGGTTAAGGCTTTTCGCAGGGTACGATAGGATTCCAGAGCACTCTTGAATCTATCAAACTTAAAAGGCTTCATAATATAGTCAATAGCGCCATAGCGAAACACCTTTTGTACCGTCTCCGAGTCGCGTGCAGCGGTGACAAGGATGACATCAATGGGATCATTTCGTTTGCGAATTTCGGCTAGAGTCTGCAGCCCGTCCATATCCGGAAGAAAAATATCCAGAATGACCAGCTGCGGTTGTACCGTTGCCATTAGTTCTAATGCTTCGGTTCCTGATCGGGCAAGTCCAACAATATCAAATCCGCCTGTTGCTTCGACAAACCCCTTGTTTACTTCCATCACCATTGGATCATCTTCTACGATTAAAGTTCGAATGCTTTCTTCCATGAACTTAAACCTCCTCTCGATCGGGGTACATAGGCACCGATATTTCAAACCGTGTGCCATAGGAAGGATCGGTTTTTAACTCGATGGTTCCTTTGGCATTCATCACGTATTGATAGATCAGAGCTAGTCCGATTCCCCGATTCTTATCTTTATTCGCTTTGGTGGAGAAGCCTTGAATATAAATAAGCTCGCGAATGTCTTCTGGAATGCCGGGACCATTATCCTCCGCAATAATGCTCAAACGTTCATCATCATTCCGGATTGAGATATAAATTTTTCGCTGATCGAGGGCTTGCCCCTGAAGCGCTTCCATTGCATTGTCTAATAAATTTCCAATAACCGCGATCATGACGCCGGCATCCCATTGCTTGGGGATCTCAGACAGCCGGCTATTTCGGTCAATATGGAGATCAATCCCTAATTCCTTGGCCCTGCTTACCTTTCCTAACAATAATCCTGAGAGGCTATAGTCAACAATTTGATTGGTCAGGAATGCAGCTAGCTCCTCCTGCTGCTCGGTTGTGTCAAAGATATAGGTCAAAGCTTTATCGGTTTTTCCAAGCTGGATTAATCCAGCGATCGTATGCAGCTTGTTCATATATTCATGATTCTGTACTCGAAGCGCTTCGATGAATTGCTTTACTCCCGTTAATTCTTCCGCTAGGTTAAACATAGTTGTCTTGTCCCGGAAGTTGGCCACGGCCCCTGCAATCTTTCCCTTAATCTTAATGGGGAGAACGCTTGCAAGAATTCGGGTTTGGCCGATCATCCGGTCTTGATTATATTGAGGCACACCGGAAATCATGACTTCGGTAAGCTGCGTTTCGGGAATGACGTTATCGACTTTCTGGCCGATAACAGGGGGCTCGAGCTGCAAAATTTCACAGGCCTTCGGATTTGCGATTGTAATCCGATGGTCGGTATCGATTGCAATAAGCCCTTCCCCCATCGATTGAAAAACAGCAACCCGTTCCTCTAGTAATCTAGCAATCTCGTTGGGTTCCATGTTGAACATTTGCTTCTTGATATTGTAAGCTAAGGCAAAAGCGCCTAACAAACCGATAAAAAGAGCGATAAGGAGGGAAAAATAAAGGTCGTTACGGTATTCCTCCAGAAGTTTAAGATAAGTAGGAGTTACCATCCCTACTACGACAACACCAACCTGTTTGGATTCGTTCATCAAAGGGACAAAGGCCCTTATAGAAGGTCCATTTACACCGAATGCCCGAGAAATATAGGCATGCTCAGCAAATGCCGGGCCTTCGTCGCCGCCCTCAAATACTGTACCAATCATTTCAGGTATGGGGTGGGAATAACGAATCTTGTCCATGTCCATGACAACAATATACTCGACATTGGTTGCCAGACGAATCTTGTCAGCGATGGGCTGGATGATTTGGGCGCCTTCAGGGGTCCCGATATAGGCCGTGACTTCATTAACCTGGGAAACGGTACGGGCAATGGCTAGGGCTTGCTGTCCTAATTCCTTCTCAATGGCTGTATACACTTTCTCAATTAACATGACTCCGCTGATGCCGGTTGACAAAAGGACCAAGCAAAAGACAAGAATGCCGATTTTGAAACGAAGACTAAAGGCTGTATGGGATCTCATCTTTTCTCCTGTGATTTGAGTTATGCTAATCACTTGAAGTATAACATATTCTCGTGGTTTTTAGGTAAGCCAAACAGGAAAAGCTAATGGTTAAAGGAGGTAGAGGATAATGGGTAACATCCCTTTTGCTGCTATATTTGACATGGACGGCACGTTGCTCAAAACAGAAGAAGTGGCAGTTCCGGCTTTTAAGAAAACTTTTGAGAAGTTAAAGGAAGACGGCTCCTTCCAAGACCGCATGCCTACAGATAAGGAAATAACCGATGTATTCGGTATGACCCTTGAGGAAATATGGAATAAGCTTCTTCCGGGAAAGTCTGAAGAAATCAAGAAAAAAGCAGACCGCATGATGTTGAAATATGAATTGGAAATATTAAAGGAAGGAAAGACACACCTATATCCGGGAGTCAAAGAAAACCTGCAAAAGCTAAAAGAACAAAACATCCCATTATTTATCGCCAGCAATGGCTTAGATGAATATATAAAAGGGGTTTGCGACTGTTTTCATATCACAGACTGGTTTGAAGATTTATACAGTGCGGGGAGATTTCAGACAGAAAGCAAGGATGATCTTGTGGCCAAGCTATTGAATGATTATGGCATTTCCCAAGCCGTAATGGTTGGAGATCGAAAATCAGATATTCAAGCTGGTAAGGCGAATGGTCTTTATACTATAGGGTGTGCTTTTGGTTTTTCCAATCAAGGGGAGCTCGCCGAGGCGGACGTAATTATTAAGGATTTTTCTGAGATAGTCGAAATCATTGAAAAAAGATTAACAAGTGTCAAGATGGGCTAAAATAGGTATGGAAGATAGTTGCGAAAATGGCGAATTGATACTATAATTAAAGTCAAAGAAAGTCAAAGTCAAAGGAAGCGATGAGTGTGAGGAGGTGGATCCGTGCGAAATATCTCTGACATCATTGAACAACACCTCAAATCCATCTTGCAAGAAAGTCGGAGCGGAATTATTGAAATCCAACGCGGTGAATTAGCGGATCAATTCCAGTGCGTCCCCTCACAGATCAACTATGTGATCAGTACTCGTTTTTCTGTAGAGAAAGGGTATATGGTTGAAAGCAAACGGGGAGGCGGTGGATATATTCGCATCCGCAAGGTGGAGATCTCCGGAAGCAAGAACTTTTATGAGCTTCTAATGGAGATGGTCGGCAGCTCGATTAACCAGTCCACTGCGGAAAATATCTTGATTCGGTTAGAAGAAGACGGGTTCATTTCAGCGAGGGAAGCCCAAATCATGAAAGCTGCCATATCCCGGGAAGTCTTGTCTTTTGAGCTCGGCATTCGGGATCACCTTCGGGCGGCGATTATGCGGGCGATGATTACTCAGATCTTTATGCACAATGGAGGGGAGTCATCATGATTTGTCAGGAATGCGGAGAACGTCCAGCAACACTGCATTTTACTAAAATACTAAACGGAGAAAAAACCGAATCCCATCTCTGCGAAGTTTGCGCCTCGGAAAAAGGAGAGATGTTCGGAGGGCCATCGGGTAATTTCTCGATCCATCACCTGCTTTCTGGTTTAATCAATTTTGAACATGGAAGCTCCATTGGCGGGGTCAGCGCGGAGAAGCCCTTGCGTTGCGAGACATGCGGATTAACTTACTCGCAATTCAGCAAGAGCGGCCGATTCGGTTGCGTTGATTGCTATTCCAGTTTTGCAGGAAGGCTTGATCCTCTTTTTCGGCGAATCCACGGCAGTATGGAGCATAGCGGAAAAGTTCCTCAAAGATCAGGAGGAAAAATCAGGATCAATAAGGAAATTAATCAGTTAAAGACCATGCTTCAAGAAAAAGTGGCAGCAGAAGAATTTGAACAAGCAGCAGCCATTCGGGATCAAATCAAAAAGCTTGAAAAGCAGCTTGCTAATTCTTAAGGTAAAGGAGGAGCATCGATGTCGTTGCAGCGATTCCTTGAAAAAGCGGTAAGCGAATGGATGAGTGGAGAAGGTCCCGACTCCGATATCGTCATAAGCAGTCGGGTTCGCTTAGCAAGAAATTTGCGTGAACATCCCTTTCCCATGCTAGCTACGGAAAGTCAAGCGAGAGAAGTGATCCGTAAGGTGTCAGAAGTCATTAATACGGATGATTTTCAAGCGCTTGACCGTTTCGAAAAGCTGAGTTTGAATGATGTATCAAGGCTGGAAAAAAGGGTCTTAGTTGAAAAACATTTAATTAGCCCCCATCTAGCTGATGAGTCTCGCCATGGTGCGGTGATCTTGAGTGAAAACGAAGCGGTCAGCATTATGGTGAATGAAGAAGATCATCTCCGTATCCAATGCTTATTCCCAGGATTTCAACTTAAGGAAGCTTGGGACATGTCAAACCAGATCGACGACGTATTCGAAAAGTATTTAGATTATGCGTTCGATGAGAGAAGAGGTTATTTAACAAGTTGTCCTACCAACGTAGGTACAGGGATTCGGGCGTCGGTGATGATGCACCTGCCGGCCCTTGTGATGACCCAACAGATTAACCGAATTCTCAATGCCATTGGGCAAATTGGATTAGTCGTTCGAGGGATCTATGGGGAAGGAAGTGAAGCAGCAGGCAATCTGTTTCAAATTTCCAATCAAATTACATTAGGTCATTCCGAGGATGAGATCATTGACAATTTGTACAATGTAGCAAGACAAATTATGGAGCATGAGCGAGTGGCCCGGAAGACGCTGATTGAGCATAACAAGATCCAAATGGAAGATAAGCTCTGCCGCTCCTATGGCATCCTGTCCAATGCCAGGGTCATTGAATCCAAGGAAGCTGCCACCCGTCTTTCTGATCTTCGTTTGGCCATTGACACCGGCTTAATCAAGGGGATCTCCGCCAAGGTTATTAATGAACTAATGGTATTAATCCAACCCGGATTTTTGCAGATGTACTCTGGAAAAGACCTATCGCCTGAGCAAAGAGATGTCAGGAGAGCGAAGCTGATCCGGGAGAGATTGTCTGCCGCCGTGGAACAGGAAGGAAACTAGTACACTTAGAGGAGAATGGAGGGTATATACTATGATGTTTGGTCGATTTACGGAAAGGGCACAAAAGGTCCTGGCTTTAGCCCAGGAGGAAGCTGTACGGTTAGGGCATAAGAACATTGGCACAGAACACATTCTGCTTGGCTTGATTCGTGAAGGAGAAGGCATTGCCGCAAAGGCCCTGCAGGCTTTAGGGTTAGGCTTGGATAAGATTCAAGGGGAAGTCGAAACCCTCATCGGCCGCGGCGGTGAACATCCGAGCAACATCAACTATACCCCTAGGGCTAAGAAGGTGATTGAGCTTTCCATGGATGAAGCGCGAAAGCTAGGCCATACCTATGTGGGAACGGAACACATCCTGCTCGGTTTGATCCGTGAAGGAGAGGGCGTAGCCGCTCGCGTCCTGAACAACCTTGGCGTGAGTTTAAACAAGGCTAGACAACAAGTACTTCAGCTGTTAGGCAGTAATGAAGCGTTGTCTTCGAGCAATCAAGGCTCAGGCAATGCGGCTGTCAACACGCCTACCTTGGATAGTTTGGCCCGTGACTTAACGGCGCAAGCCCGAGATGGCGGGTTAGATCCAGTCATCGGAAGAGAAAAGGAAATCGAGCGGGTAATCCAGGTGCTAAGCCGACGCACGAAGAACAATCCGGTTCTGATTGGGGAACCAGGAGTAGGGAAGACGGCTATAGCGGAAGGATTGGCTCAGAAGATTGTTCATAACGAAATTCCAGAAACGCTTCGAAATAAGCGAGTCATGACTCTTGATATGGGTACTGTGGTAGCAGGGACGAAATACCGTGGGGAGTTCGAAGATCGTCTAAAGAAAATCATGGATGAGATTCGTCAGGCGGGGAACATTATCCTGTTTATTGATGAGCTCCATACTTTAATCGGCGCCGGAGGGGCCGAAGGAGCAATTGATGCTTCCAACATCCTCAAGCCATCTTTGGCTCGCGGCGAGCTTCAATGCATTGGGGCCACCACGTTAGATGAATATCGCAAGTATATTGAGAAAGATGCAGCTCTGGAACGTCGCTTCCAGCCGATTCAGGTCAATGAGCCAAGTGCGGATGAAGCAGTACAAATCCTGAAAGGGCTGCGTGATCGATATGAAGCGCATCACCGAGTTAAGATTACGGATGAATCGATTGAAGCAGCTGTAAAGCTGTCTGATCGCTATATTTCCGACCGATTCCTTCCTGATAAGGCAATCGACTTGATTGATGAGGCTGCTTCGAAGGTTCGACTTCAGTCCTTTACTGTTCCGCCAAACTTAAAGGAGCTGGAGCAGCGATTAGAAGAAGTGCGGAAAGAAAAAGATTCGGCTGTTCAAAGCCAAGAGTTTGAAAAGGCGGCTTCTCTTCGCGATAAGGAACAGAAGATCCGTGAGGAGCTGGATCTGACGAAATCCCAATGGCAGGAAAAACAGGGGCAATCCGATTACGAGGTATCGCCGGAGGATATTGCTCAGGTTGTTGCAGGCTGGACGGGAATCCCGGTCATCAAGTTAAAAGAAGAAGAGACCGAGAGATTGCTTAATATGGAGCAAATTCTGCACAAGCGCGTGATTGGCCAGGATGATGCGGTCAAATCCATTTCCCGAGCGATCCGCCGAGCGCGTGCAGGGTTGAAAGATCCTAAGCGTCCGATTGGTTCCTTTATCTTCCTTGGCCCTACAGGGGTAGGTAAGACCGAATTGGCTCGCGCCCTTGCCGAAGTGATGTTTGGAGACGAAGATGCCATCATTCGGATTGACATGTCCGAATATATGGAGAAGCATTCTACTTCCCGCTTGGTAGGGGCCCCTCCGGGATATGTGGGTTACGAAGAGGGAGGACAGCTCACGGAGAAGGTTAGACGCAAGCCATATTCCGTCGTCCTGCTTGATGAGATTGAGAAAGCTCACCCTGATGTATTTAACATCCTTTTACAGGTGCTAGAGGATGGAAGATTAACTGATTCAAAGGGTAGAACAGTTGACTTCCGCAATACAGTCATTATCATGACGTCGAATGTAGGGGCCGAAACAATTAAGAAAGGAAAGAGCCTAGGCTTTACTCCTGCTAATAATGACCGCGAGTATACGGATATGAAGGACCGCGTAATGGATGAGTTAAAGCGTACCTTCCGTCCGGAGTTCTTAAACCGAATTGATGAACTTATCGTCTTCCACTCCCTTGAGCAGGTGCATATCTCTGAGATTGCGACACTTATGGCAGGGCAGCTTCGCAAGAGGCTTCTAGAGCAACAAATTGATTTTGTCTTGACAGATGATGCTAAGGGCTATTTGGCGAAGGAAGGCTTTGATCCGGTATTCGGAGCAAGACCTTTGCGCCGAGCGATCCAGCGGCACATTGAGGACCGCCTTTCTGAAGAACTGCTTCTTGGCAATATCCAAAAAGGCGATACGGTTATTATCGACTTTAAGGACGGCAAATTAACTGTAGAGCGAGACGAGAAAACAGTAGTTAGCTAATAAATGACAGAAGGGGCTTGCAAAAGCCCCTTATTTTTGTTTTTATTGCAAAATGTGTTCATTGGGAGGATTTTGTACACGAAATATCGAAAAATAATAGGTTATACTGTGTATAATTAAACGTGGCGGGGAGTAAACGAATGGCAAAATTTAGAACCAAGTTTGTTTGCCAGCAATGTGGATACGAAACCCCCAAGTGGATGGGAAAGTGTCCGGGCTGTGAGAGCTGGAACACCTTAGTAGAAGAAATAGAAGAACAGAAAAAACAGGCTGGACACCGTTCAGGATCCTCTAAAAATAATGTGGCCTTGTCCATTAAGGAGATTCAAAGTGAGCAGGAGCCAAGGCTAGATGCAGGCATGGCGGAATTGAATCGGGTATTGGGCGGGGGCATTGTCCCAGGATCGCTGATCTTGGTTGGAGGGGATCCCGGGATCGGGAAATCCACAATTCTTTTACAAATGTCTCATTTTCTTGCTCAGAATAAGCATAAGGTACTATATATATCTGGTGAAGAATCGACCAAGCAGACTAAGCTGCGTGCGGAGCGGCTAGGGGCGGACAGTGATGAACTGTTTGTCCTTTCGGAAACCGATCTAGAGCGCATTGAACAGCAAGTATCCGAGTTGCAGCCGAGAGTCGTGGTCATTGATTCAATCCAAACGGTGTACCACCCCGCCGTCACATCGGCACCAGGGAGTGTTTCGCAAGTCAGGGAATGTACTTCACATTTGATGCGTCTAGGGAAGTCGAAAGAGATTGCTATCATTATCGTAGGGCATGTTACAAAGCAAGGGGATCTGGCTGGTCCGAGACTATTGGAGCATATGGTGGACTCTGTCCTTTATTTTGAAGGAGAGCGTCACAATACCTATCGCATTCTGCGTTCGGTCAAAAATCGTTTTGGATCTACCCACGAGATTGGCATTTTTGAAATGCTGGAAAAAGGGCTGCAGGAGGTTACTAATCCTTCAGAGCTATTTTTATCCGAGCGCAGCAAAGCGGCTGGCTCTGCGGTAGTGGCAAGCATGGAAGGTACGCGCCCGGTCTTGGTTGAGCTTCAAGCCTTAGTCACTCCCACAAGCTTTCCTTCACCTCGAAGGATGGCCACAGGGGTGGATTATAACCGTGTAGCTTTAATTATGGCTGTACTAGAGAAAAGAGTAGGTATGCTGCTGCAAAATCAGGATGCGTATGTCAATGTAGCCGGAGGCATTCGGCTGGATGAACCTGCCATCGATTTGGCCATCGCAGTCAGTTTGGCTTCTTCATTCCGTGATTTACCTACTCAGACGGACGACGTGATTATAGGAGAAATTGGCCTGACTGGAGAAGTGCGGGGGGTTTCGCGGATGGAGCAACGAGTCAAGGAAGCGGCGAAGCTAGGATTTAGAAGGGTCATAATGCCGGAAAAGAATGTTGCCGGTTGGCAGCCTCCGCAGGGGATTGAACTGGTCCCTGTACGCACGGTAGAAGAAGCCCTTAGGGAAGCGATAGGGAGGTAGAGCATGGGAGAGATAAAAAATGAGCAGCTCATGAGCCAGATCCTGCGCTTTGTCGCTCCGGGCACAAAGTTTCGGGAAGGTTTGGAGAACGTTCTGCGAGCAAAGACAGGGGCCCTCATCGTGGTAGGTTATAGTCAAACCATCACGAATCTCGTAGACGGTGGCTTCTCTATCAATTGTGAATTAACCCCTGCCCATCTGTATGAACTAGCGAAAATGGATGGCGCCATTATTGTTAGTGAAGATGGCAAGAGGATTCTTTACGCCAATACACAGCTTATCCCCGACTCTTCCATTTCCTCCAGTGAAACGGGGATCCGCCATCGTACAGCCGAACGCGTAGCAAAGCAGACAGGACATTTAGTCATATCTATTTCACAGCGGAGAAATGTTATTACGCTTTATCAAGGCAACTTCCGCTATGCCCTTAAGGATATTGGCGTTATTTTGACCAAGGCCAACCAAGCGATGCAGACATTGGAAAAGTATAAGTCAGTATTGGATCAGTCTATGACCAACTTAGGGGCTTTGGAGTTTGAGGAGCTCGTTACCTTACAGGAAGTTGTCATGGTGATTCAACGAATTGAGATGGTATTACGCATTAAATCGGAAATCCTGAAATATATTAATGAGTTAGGGACTGAAGGACGCCTTATTTCGATGCAGCTGGAGGAGTTGGTTGGCAATATTGAGGAGGAAGCGAGGCGGCTGATAAAGGATTATATCAAGCATCCTGAAAAAACAACGCCAGACCATATCTTAGGAGAACTCAAGAAGCTTTCCTCGGATGAGTTATTGGACTCCCAGCATATTGTGCGTCTGCTTGGCTTTACGGCAAATGTTAATATTCAAGAAGAGCCGGTCTCTCCCCGAGGCTATCGGATATTAAGCAAGATTCCTCGACTGCCTGCTGTTATCGTGCAAAATCTCATTGAAAAGTTTACCAACTTGCCAGAAGTCATGATGGCGACCATCGAGGAGCTAGATGAGGTTGATGGCATAGGTGAAGTGAGGGCTAGAGCCATTCGAGAGGGCCTCAAACGAATTCAGGAGCAGGTTTTCATTGATCGACATATTTAGAAAACTTGGCTGACGCCAAGCTTTAAAAAGATGAAACCCTTTGACCGTGGATTTCGTATTACAATAGTACGGGAAAGACTGGAGGGATAACAATGATAAAAGCCATACCCAATATGCTTACAGTAGGGAACTTATTCCTTGGTATCGTAGCCATTATGCTGGCATTTCAGCCAGACTCTATATACGTTGATTATGCAGCTATTATGGTTATTATTGGTATGTTATTAGATGGGTTAGATGGGCGAATGGCTCGTCTGCTTAATGCCCAAAGCGAATTTGGGAAAGAGTTAGATTCATTATCCGATGTCATTACTTTTGGAGTGGCACCTGCGTTCATTATGTACGTTGCAGCCTTCCAGGAGATGGGCATGATGGCCATGTTCATCGTAGCTATATTTCCGATTTGCGGGGCTCTCCGTTTAGCGCGGTTTAACGTTCAGACCGGCGGTAATACGGGTTATTTTGTAGGATTGCCCATTACGGCAGCAGGGGGAGTGCTAGCAACTCTTGCCCTCTATCACAATTTATTTTCTTCCGTATATTTATCGCTCTTTATGCTGCTTTTGTCCTACTTGATGATAAGTAAGATTAAATACCCGAACTTTAAAAAGGTAGGCATTCCGAAGTCCACCTATTGGGTTGCCCCTATATTGGTGCTAGTCGTAGCTGTTTTGGGGTTCATGTACCCTACCCAATTTCCCAAGATCGTTTCGATTCCCCTATTTTTATATGCTCTCTATGGCATGAAAAAGGGCTTGGATCATCTGCGAAAAAAATGGAAAAAGTCCAAAGTGGAAGAGGACGACAAAGCCTTTCATGATTCGTCCCTATAGGCTGATTGACAGTATTATCCAGATCGTAGTATTCTGGTAAGACAATTAGAGGGCTAATAACGCGGTCTGAATCGCTGGGCCGAATGATTGTTTATAGAAAAATAGATTATTTCCTGAGAAACTTTGATTTTTATTTGCAAAATTGGTCAATAATGTAGAAAGGAGGTGAAGGTATGGTTAGAAGGTTTGTTCAATTGTTTCTTACGCTAATGGGAGGTGGCCTTGGCTTTCGCTTTGGCTCTGACATTTTTGAGCTACTCGATCCGTTCCTGAATGTGGGCGGAGTAGCCGGACCTTATATTGGTGCGGTTGTAGGGACGCTATTGTTCTTTCTTCTGTCAACATGGTTGGCCGATTACATCGTGCAATCGATCCGTTGGGGAGAAGAAGCCTTGCTGAAGCTGCCAATTACCGATGTGTTATTCGGGGCAATGGGTCTTATTATTGGTCTTATTGTAGCATTCTTATTTTTTATTCCCTTAAGTTATATCCCTCTTCCGATTATTGGAGATTTTCTTCCGTTGATCATATCCTGTCTGCTCGGGTATATGGGGTTTCAGGTTGGTTTTCGGAAGAGAGATGAACTTATGAATGTCTTCTCTATCGGGAGATTTTCACGCAACAAGAAAGAGGAACCGCCTAAACCCAAGAGCGATGACCTTAAAATTTTGGATACAAGTGTTATTATAGATGGAAGAATTGCTGATATATGCAAAACGGGCTTTATTGAAGGGACACTAGTTATTCCTCAATTTGTTTTAGAAGAGCTTCAGCATATCGCAGATTCCTCTGATGTTTTGAAAAGGAATCGTGGAAGAAGAGGTCTCGACATCCTCAATCGCATTCAGAAGGAATTGAAAGTGAAAGTGATGATTGATGAGCGAGACTTTGACGATATCCATGAGGTCGACAGCAAACTGGTCAGACTAGCGAAAATTACTCAAGGAAAAGTCGTGACCAATGATTTTAATTTAAACAAGGTTTGTGAATTGCAGGGTGTAATGGTACTAAATATTAATGATCTGGCTAACGCGGTCAAGCCTGTTGTTCTCCCGGGCGAAGAAATGAATGTCCAGTTAATCAAGGATGGGAAGGAACATGGTCAAGGCGTCGCTTATCTTGATGATGGAACGATGATCGTTGTAGAAGGCGGTCGTGACTATATCGGTATGCATATTGATGTTTTAGTGACAAGTGTGCTCCAAACTTCCGCTGGACGAATGATCTTTGCGAAGCCTAAAATGTTAGAGAAGGCATTATAATTCAATTGAGGAATTGGAGAGAAAAGAATGGGCAATTTCGGGGTCGTGATTGCGGCAGCTGGCCAAGGGAAGCGAATGGGTGCAGCAGATAAAAAGCAATTTATCGAACTGGATGGAAAACCGGTCTTATATCATACAGTCCATTTATTCACCCGAATTCCTGAGGTAAAAGAGATCGTTGTTGTAACCAATGCCGACGATATTCCTCGGACCCAAGCTCTCCTTCCGGATTTCCCTGGTATACGGGTCGTGGCTGGTGGAGCGGAAAGACAGCATAGTGTCTACTTAGGACTCCAAGCCCTGAATCTTGCAGAATACGCTTTGATTCACGATGCAGCTCGACCTTTTGCTACTATCGATATGATTCGAAGAGTTATGGAAAAGACAGTGGAGATGGGGGCGGCTATCCCGGCTGTTCCTGTCAAAGATACAATAAAGATGGTGGACGAAAAGAGGGACGTGATCCAAACTCCCTCTCGCCAAAGCTTGTGGGCTGTGCAAACCCCACAAGCTTTTCGTCTTTTCGATATTCTCGAGGCACACCGGAAAGCGGAGGAAAAAGAGTTTTTAGGGACCGATGATGCGATGCTAATGGAATGGTTAGGATATAGGGTTTCTGTGGTGGAGGGTGAGTATACCAACATCAAATTGACGACACCAGAGGATCTAAGACTGGCTGAAACGATAATAGAAAAGAGAAGGCGGTAAATGATGTTTCGTATTGGACAAGGGTTTGATGTACATCAATTTGCAGAGAATCGGGAACTGATTATTGGGGGCGTCAACATCCCTTATGAAAAAGGATTGCTGGGACATTCCGATGCTGATGTCCTTTTGCATGCGATTAGTGATGCTGTGCTAGGAGCCTTAGGGGAAGGAGATATTGGGAAGCATTTTCCCGATACGGACCAAGCCTATAAGGATGCCGACAGCAAAGTTCTCCTTCAGCAGGTCGTGAGGATTATGAAGCAAAAAGGCTATCAAGTAGTCAATATCGATTGCACGATTATTGCTCAAAAGCCTAAAATGGCACCTTACATTGGAGAGATGAATCAGGTCATTGCGCATTTGCTTGAGACGGAAACAAACCAAGTAAACGTAAAGGCCACCACGACGGAAAAGCTAGGGTTTACGGGACGTGGGGAAGGAATTGCTGCGCAGGCCGTTGTCCTATTGAGCAAGTGAAAATAAGAGGCAGAAGAAGCAACGTATGCTATAATGTCTTTCAAAAGCAGAGCAGGTAATAGGAGGGTTCCAAAAACATGAGCAGGGAAATACGCGTTCGTTTTGCACCAAGTCCTACTGGACATTTACATATTGGAGGAGCGAGATCCGCTCTATTTAACTACCTTTTTGCCCGTAATCAAGGCGGTAAGTTTATCATCCGAATTGAGGATACGGACCAGCAACGGAATGTGGAGACGGCAGAAGCAAAGCTGATGGCCAGCATGCGTTGGCTTGGAGTGGAGTGGGATGAAAGCGTGGATGTAGGCGGCCCGCATGCTCCTTATCGCTCCATGGACCGTTTGGATATCTATACTAAGTACCTCGACCAGCTACAGGCTGAAGGAAAAGCGTACAAATGTTACTGTACTCCAGAGGAATTGGAGCAGGCTCGTGAAGAAATGAAAGCCCAGGGTCTAACGCCAATGTACTCAGGCAAGTGCCGCCATCTTACGAACGAACAAAAGGAACAGTATGAGCAAGAAGGACGCAAGCCATCTCTTCGTTTCCGTGTAATAGAAGATCGGGAATATGTGGTGAAAGATCATGTTCGCGGTGATGTAACATTTGAATCCAATGGGATTGGGGATTTTGTTATTGCCCGTCCTGACGGCATTCCTACGTATAACTTTGCGGTAACCGTGGATGATTACTTGATGGAGATCTCCCATGTCATTCGTGGGGAGGAGCACTTATCCAATACACCAAGGCAGCTTATGATCTATGAGGCCTTAGGTGTAGAGCCTCCTGAATTTGCCCACGTAGCTTTGATTTTAAATCAAGACCGTCAAAAAATGAGCAAAAGGGATGAGTCGGTTGTCCAGTTTGTGGAACAATATCTGGAATTAGGCTATCTTCCTGAAGCGCTCATGAATTTTCTCGTGCTATTAGGCTGGTCTCCTGAAGGGGAAGAAGAAATCTTTACCAAGGAAGAGCTTATCGAGAAGTTTACGCTTGCTCGCGTGTCGAAGTCTCCGTCTGTCTTTGATCCCGAGAAGCTGAAATGGATGAACAACCATTACATTAAGCAGCAGCCGGTGGAGAGAATCTTAGAGATCTGTCTTCCCCATTTACAGGCAGCCGGTTTGATCGCAGAACAACCTACTGCAGAACAGCTGGAGTGGACGAGACAGTTAGTAGCTCTTTATCAAGAGCAGTTGTCCTACGGAGCTGAAATTGTGGAACTGACTTCTCAATTCTTTAAAAATGAGATAGAATACGGAGAAGAAGCGCTGGCCGTTTTAGCTGAGGAGCAAGTTCCTCAGGTTATGCAAGCCTTTAATGAAGAGCTGCAGAAGCTTACTACTTTTACAGCAGAAGATATTAAGCAGTCGCTGAAGGCCGTACAGAAGTCCACCGGACAAAAGGGCAAATCCTTATTCATGCCGGTTCGCGTGGCGGCAACAGGAGAATTGCATGGCAGGGACTTGAATCATACCCTAGCGCTGCTTGGAAAAGAAAAGGTAACCCAAAGGATATTGCCTTTCGTTAAGTAATAAATCAAAAGACGCAGAACAGGAAGAGTACAGAGATTCCCGCATGCTCCAGAGAGAGCTGCCTTGGCTGTAAGCAGCTTGCATGGGATCTCTGGAAGTGCCCCTGGGAGTCGTTCGCTGAAACCTCTTATAGGGAGTAGGCTGAACCGGTAAGCCCGCCGTTAACAAGGGTAATGAGCGAGACTTCATGGAGTCTAAGCAGAGTGGAACCGCGGGATTAAACCGTCTCTGAAGCATTCGTTTGCTTTGGGGGCGGTTTTTAGTATTTTTGAAGGGAGTGTTATCTCATGTTTGAAAGGTTGAAGGAGGATATAGATACCGTCTTCCAGCAGGATCCGGCAGCAAGAAGCGCTTTGGAGGTTGTGTTAACCTATTCCGGTCTTCATGCGATTTGGTTTCATCGCTTAAGTCATTTTTTATGGAAGAGAAAGTGGTTTACATTGGCGCGCGCAATCAGCCAATTGGCCCGTTTTTTCACAGGGATTGAAATCCATCCTGGTGCGGTGATTGGCAAAAGGCTCTTTATAGACCATGGTATGGGTGTGGTGATTGGAGAAACGTGTGAAATTGGCGATAATGTTACCATCTATCAAGGAGTAACATTAGGAGGAACCGGAAAAGAAAAAGGGAAACGTCATCCGACTATTGGGAATAACGTAATTATAGCTTCGGGAGCGAAAGTCCTAGGTTCGATGAGAATTGGCGATTACTCGAAGATTGGGGCAGGGTCCGTTGTGTTGCAGGAAGTTCCTCCTCAATCGACGGTTGTAGGGATTCCCGGGAGAATTGTCGTCCAGAATGGGGTTCGAGTCACTGAAGACCTAGACCAAGTGAATTTGCCGGATCCTGTAGCGGATATGCTAAAATCCATGCAGCGAGAAATCGATGAATTGAAGAAGGAATTGGAAGAAGTGAAAGGAGGCCTGAAATCAGGTGAGCATTCAGCTATATAATTCTTTAACGAAGAAAAAAGAGGCTTTTCAACCGCATGAAGCAGGAAAGGTGAAAATGTATGTTTGCGGCCCGACCGTTTATAACTTCATTCATATCGGAAACGCTAGACCCCCTATTGTCTTTGATGTAGTTAGAAGATATTTGACTTATCGGGGCTTTGAGGTCACCTATATTCAGAATTTCACCGATGTAGATGATAAGTTGATCCGCAAGGCAGAGGAAACGAATCAAACGGTATTAGAGGTGGCTGAACAATTTATTGCGGCCTACAATGAGGATGTTCAGGCATTAGGGGTGAAGGAAGCTAAGGTTCATCCGCGTGTTTCGGATCACATCGAAGAAATTGTAGATTTCGTCCAGCGTCTAATTGACAAGGGATATGCTTATGAGTCAGGAGGAGATGTTTACTTCCGGACAGAGAAGTTCGATGAATATGGAAAGCTTTCTCATCAAAATATTGAAGAGCTGCGCTCGGGAGCAAGAATTGCCATTAATGAGCAGAAGGATAACCCGCTAGATTTTGCTCTATGGAAAAACGCAAAGCCAGGTGAGATCTCCTGGCCGAGTCCGTGGGGAGAGGGCAGGCCTGGCTGGCATATCGAGTGTTCTGCCATGTCCATGAAGTATTTAGGAGAAAGCTTTGATATACACGGTGGAGGGCATGATTTGATTTTCCCGCATCATGAAAATGAAATTGCTCAAACGGAAGCTTTGACAGGGAAGTCCATGGCGAAATATTGGATGCATAACGGGTATATTAATATTGATAATGAAAAGATGTCTAAGTCCTTGGGGAATTTTATTCTCGTTAAGGATTTGCGGCAGCAGGTTCCTCCTCATGTCCTTCGTTTCTTTATGCTAAGCGCGCATTATCGGAATCCGATTAATTTCAGCAAGGAGCTGCTGGAGCAAGCTCAAAATGCATGGGATCGGATTGTTAATGCAGTCAGCAACCTGGAGCATCGCAAGCAAGCGGCGACAGCCGAAACGCATCAGGAAACCGAGAAGCAGCAACAATATCGCTTGAAATTCCAGGAAGCGATGGATAATGATTTTAATACAGCGGATGCCTTAGCCATTGTATTTGAGTGGGTGCGCGAATCCAATCAGTATCTGCGGAATGACAAGGTTTCCCCGGAAGGTATCCAAGTGTATCTTGATTTGCTTAAGGAGTTTGGAGAGGTCCTGGGTCTTCCTTTTGTGGGCGATGATAAAGAGCTGCTGGACGAAGAGGTGGACGCTTTGATTCAGGAAAGAGTAGAAGCAAGAAAAAGCCGGAATTTCAAACGAGCGGATGAAATTAGAGATCTGCTACAGGAGCAAGGGATAATATTGGAAGACACGCCACAAGGTGTAAGGTGGAGAAGGAAGTAAATGATTTTTTTGCAAGAACCGTTAAGTACCGATCCCAAATTGCTCAATCCTTTAACGTTGGCTTATATGGGAGATGCGGTATTGGAAGTTTATGTCCGTCATCATTTAATTGCGAAGAAGGGGGCGAAGCCCCACCTTCTTCATCGGATGGCCACCCATTACGTATCCGCTAAAGCGCAATCCAAGGTTTTATTGATATTGCAAGAGGAATTGACAGAAGACGAGCGATGGATGGTCAAGCGCGGGCGAAATACAAAGTCCGGCACAGTCCCTAAAAATGCCGACATCATGGAGTATCGGAACAGTTCAGGTTTAGAGTGTTTACTGGGCTACTTGTATTTGACTGGAAATCAAGAAAGATTAAACCGCCTTATTCAAACGATGTTTACTATCATTGAAACGGAGGAAAAGGCATGAGTGAGGAATATATTGTCGGCAGAAATCCCGTTCTTGAAGTTTTGCGTTCGGGTCGTTCAGTGAACAAAATCTGGATTGCTGAAGGTTCCATGAAGGGGCCGATGAGCCAAGTTGTGGGAATGGCAAAAGAGGCCAAGATTCAGGTTCAGATCGTTCCTAAGAAAAAGATTGACCAAGTGGCTGAGGGTGAAGCCCATCAAGGTGTAGTGGCCCTTGTAGCTGCTTATGACTATGCGGAAGTAGAAGATATCCTGCGGAAGGCAGAGGAAAAAGGAGAGCCTCCTCTTATCCTCATCTTGGATGAAATTGAAGATCCGCACAATTTGGGCTCAATCATGAGGACGGCCGATGCGATTGGCGCACATGGGATCATCATTCCGAAGCGCAGAGCGGTGGGTTTAACTTCTACCGTAGCCAAATCAGCAGCAGGAGCGATGGAATATGTTCCAGTGGCTCGGGTAACGAATATTGTTCGGGCGATGGAGGACCTCAAGGAAAAAGGGGTTTGGATGGTAGGGACGGATGCAAGCGGTGAGCAGGATTTTAGACAAGGCCGGTACGATATGCCTATCGGATTAGTCATTGGAAGCGAAGGGAAAGGCATGAGCCGTCTTGTAAAGGAAACATGTGATTTCACTGTTCGGCTGCCCATGGTTGGGCATGTTACTTCCTTGAATGCTTCCGTTGCTGCAGCTTTGCTTATGTTTGAAGTACATAGACAGCGACATCCAATTGGCAAGTCGTCTTGATGGGACAGTGAGGAATGGAAGAGCTACTTGTTGTTGATGGTTACAATATGATCGGGGCCTGGCCAAAGCTTGCAGCGATGAAAAAGAAAGATCTTGGCAGAGCGAGGGATGAGCTGTTGACTGTCCTTTCAGAGTTCCAAGCGTATTCAGGCTATACTATCATTGTGGTCTTTGATGCACACCAGGTACCCGGCGTGGGGAAAAAAATAAATGAATACAAGGTAGAGATCTATTACACCAAAGAGAATGAAACGGCAGATGAATTGATTGAACGGCTAGTGAAAAAAGAATCCTCGAGGAAAAGGCGGATCACCGTAGCTACCTCGGATTATACGGAGCAAAGAATGTCCTTTGGGTATGGTGCCTTGCGGAAATCGGCAAGGGAATTGCTGGATGACATTGAGAAATCGAAAAAATCCATAAGAAAAAAGGTAGAGCAAATAAAGTATGAACCCTTGCGTTCCGGCATTCCGTTAAAGGGAGACATTGCCGAAAAGTTTGAAAAGTGGAGAAGACAATAGCCTATTCCCGGATAGTGGATTGTTGACGTTCCAAGGTTACATAATGTATAATGATTTCATCTATTTCTCTCCCTTTTGACATGCTTGATAACATTTGCTTATCATGCACCTCAAGCGGGAGGAACATGTCGGAAGCCCGGAGGGATGCTGGTGAATGTTGAGCTTAAAGACGTGGATATACCGGCTGAGTACGATTACATATCAGACGAAGATCTTGTCGATATGGTTAGAGAGGGTAACTCGGACGCGTTAGAATACCTCATTCATAAATATAGGAATTTTGTCCGGGCGAAGGCAAGATCATACTTTCTAATCGGAGCCGATCGAGAGGACATTGTCCAAGAAGGAATGATTGGACTGTTTAAAGCCATACGTGATTACCGCGGGGACAAGCTGACGTCATTCAAGGCCTTTGCTGAACTCTGCATTACTAGACAGATCATTACGGCTATCAAGACGGCGACAAGACAAAAGCACATACCGCTAAACTCTTACGTTTCTTTAGATAAGCCGATATACGACGAAGATTCAGACCGGACTCTTTTAGATGTAATATGTGGAACTCGGGTAACGGACCCGGAAGAGCTTATTATTAATCAAGAGAAGTTTGATGATATTGAAGACAAGATGGCACAGATCTTAAGCGATTTAGAGAGACAAGTGCTAGCGCTTTATCTGGATGGTCGTTCATACCAAGAGATAGCAGTTGATCTGGACCGTCATGTCAAATCGATTGATAATGCTTTGCAACGAGTAAAGCGAAAATTAGAAAAATATCTAGAAATCAGGGAAATATCCATTCTAAAATAAAAGCCTCACTGAACCTGAGCTGCACTAGCTTTTGTTTGGTAGAGGTTTTTTGTCTTTTATATACATAAAAGATTGATTATTGAACCAAAAACGGTTAATAATGTATGTTAATGATCTGAATTTCCTAAATCGAAATGGAAAACGTTGTGTCAAGAAAGGATCGTGCATTTTTCTTGACATCGATATTCCGAGTGTGCTAAAGTTTTTAGGGTAGCTGTGCAAGTAGCTGGTTTTACCTGTTAGGATATAGTGGTTTAAGTGGTTTTATCAAGAACGTCTAACACCCTTAACGGGTAAGATTTAAAATGTGGGAGGTGTAACAACATGCGAGTTATCGTAACTTTAGCGTGCACCGAGTGTAAGCAACGTAACTACACCACAGGCAAAAATAAGCGTAAGCACCCTGACCGCATTGAGATGAAGAAGTTCTGCAAATTTTGCAATGGGCATACTGCTCATCGTGAAACGCGCTAACTATAGGCTCGATGTACTGGGGGTGTAGCCGTGGGGTTCTTAGCGAGACTAGGTGCTGGATTTAAGAGTGTGCCTACTTTTTTTCGTGATGTGATAGCAGAGCTGAAAAAAGTTAGGTGGCCCAATCGTAAAGAATTGACGAGTTATACGCTCGTGGTTCTTGTGACAGTCACACTAATTGCCGTTTTCTTTGCGGTTATCGATTTAGGGATTTCACAGATCATTGAATTGATTTTAGGTCAATAAATCGATAGGGGGGAAGGACACCAGTCCTACTGAATGGAAAAGTCGTGGTATGTTGTTCATACCTATTCCGGGTATGAAAACAAGGTAAAAACCAATCTAGAAAAACGTGTCGAATCTATGGATATGAAGGATAAGATCTTCCGCGTGATGATTCCGACTGAAGATGAAGTCGAGATGAAGGACGGTAAGAAAAAGACCGTAACGAAGAAGGTGTTTCCTGGATATGTCATCGTCGAGATGATTATGACGGATGACTCTTGGTACGTTGTGCGTAATACGCCTGGCGTAACAGGATTCGTAGGATCGGCAGGATCTGGATCTAAGCCCACTCCCCTTAAGCCGGGTGAGGTCGATGCGATATTAAAGCAAATGGGCGTTGAAGAAGTTAAGCCTAAGATCGACTTCACAGTAAAAGAAACGGTAAAAGTGAAAGAAGGGCCTTTCACCGACTTTGTCGGCACCATAGAGGAGATTCAATCGGACAAGCGTAAGATCAAGGTTCATGTGAACATGTTCGGACGCGAAACACCGGTTGAGCTGGATTACACTCAAGTGGAAAAAATATAAAGTCCGTAAAGACTTGAAATATACTGCTCGATGTGGTATTTTCAATTTTGTTTTATCTTTTCGTTATGATACAATACATCATGACGAAGTGTGCTTTAAGTGGGAGGGTCCTCTGACCCGTTCACCACATTTCGGATTAAGGAGGTGTGTCACATGGCTAAAAAGGTTATTAAAATGGTTAAATTGCAAATTCCTGCAGGTAAAGCGAATCCAGCTCCTCCAGTAGGACCTGCGCTTGGTCAAGCAGGGGTTAACATCATGGGATTCTGTAAGGAATTCAATGCTCGTACCCAAGAACAAGCAGGTTTGATCATTCCTGTTGAAATAACTGTATTTGAAGACCGTTCTTTTACCTTCATCACTAAGACCCCTCCAGCTGCTGTTCTATTGAAGAAAGCTGCTGGTATCGAGTCTGGTTCTGGTGTTCCTAACCGTACTAAAGTTGCTACGGTTAAGCGCGACAAGGTTCGCGAGATCGCTGAACAGAAGATGCCTGACCTTAACGCTGCTAGCGTAGAAGCTGCAATGCGTATGGTTGAAGGTACTGCTCGTAGCATGGGAATCGTGATCGAAGACTAGTTTCTAGTTGTGAAAGGACGTCGGCTAGGGTTACGGACAAGTTCTGTTTCTGCCGGCGTTTTCTTTAGGCTGCGAATGCAGCCTGTGGGAGGTAAGACCGCAAAACCGCTACTACCACATAATCTAAGGAGGATACAAAAGTGGCTAAACAAGGAAAGAAATTCCAAGAAGCTGCAAAGCTTATTGATCGTACAAAGCAATACGATGTTGCTGAAGCAATCGAATTAGTGAAGAAGGCAGCACCAGCGAAGTTTGATGAAACTGTTGAAGTGGCTGTTAAGCTTGGTGTTGACGTAAGAAAGGCTGACCAACAGCTTCGTGGGGCAGTTGTATTGCCACACGGTACAGGTAAGACTCAACGTGTTCTTGTATTTGCTAAAGGTGAAAAGGCGAAAGAAGCAGAAGCAGCAGGTGCTGATTATGTAGGAGATGAGGACTTTATCAACAAGATCCAACAAGGTTGGTTTGAGTTTGATGTAGTTGTTGCTACTCCTGACATGATGGGTCAAGTGGGTAAGCTTGGACGTGTTCTTGGTCCTAAAGGTTTAATGCCAAACCCTAAAACAGGTACTGTTACTTTCGATCTAGAAAGAGCTGTTAAGGAAATCAAAGCTGGTAAAATCGAGTATCGTACAGATAAAGCGGGTAACATCCATGCTCCTATCGGTAAGGTATCTTTCGATAATGAAAAGTTAGCTGACAACTTAGCTACTGTTATCGATACCCTTCAAAAGGCGAAGCCAGCTGCAGCGAAAGGAACTTACATGAAAAACATCACTGTAAGCTCCACTATGGGACCAGGAGTAAAAGTTAACTTGGGAACAATTGGTGCTGCGAAGTAAGTTGACTTCCTGACGCACTGTTGATATTATATATCTTGTGCTTACGGCACATCAAAATGAATAAAAACAAGACCGTAGACAGAAGGTGCTCAGCTGAGCTTAATTTCCTTCCGAGGTGCATGTAAGATAGATGTAGATTATCTGTGCCCTCCGTTTGTTGGCGGAGGGTACTTCTATTTCTGTGCACCAGAATTGAATCTAATAGGAGGTGTACCATGGCAGTAGTACGTGAAGAGAAAGTGCAATCCGTACAAGAGATCGCGGGTAAATTGCGCGAAGCGAAAAGTGCGGTTTTAACTGACTATCGTGGCTTGACTGTTAAGCAAGTAACTGAACTTCGTAAGCTTTGTCGTGAGGCTGGCGTTGACTTCAAAGTTTACAAGAACAAATTGGCTCAACGTGCAACAGCTGAAGTAGGAGTTTCTGGTTTGGACGAGTACCTAACTGGACCGACTGCTTTCGCGTTTGCTCAAGATGAAGTTACTGCAGCGAAGGTTCTTGCAGATTTTGCAAAGAAAAACGAACAGCTAGAAATTAAAGGTGGAGTCGTTGATGGAGCGATCATGAATGACGCTCAAATCAAGGCTTTGGCAGCTCTTCCATCTCGCGAAGGCTTGCTTTCCATGTTGCTTAGCGTTCTTCAAGCTCCAATGCGTAACTTTGCTCTTGCTGTTAAAGCAGTGGGAGAAAAGAAAGAACAAGAAGCTTAATCGATTGGTATTCGACCAGAAAACTTGGCGAGCGCCAAGCTACAAGTTTTCCTCGTGCTGTCCAAATGATGTAACGGAGTTATCAATTCTGACAGTGCTAAAAATAAATTACTAAATTACTAGGAGGATTTACACATGTCTAAAGAGCAAATCTTAGAAGCAATTAAAGGTATGTCTGTTCTTGAACTTAACGATCTTGTAAAAGCAATCGAAGAAGAATTCGGAGTAACTGCTGCTGCACCTGTAGCTGTAGTTGGTGGCGGAGCTGCTGCAGAAGTAGCTGAGCAAACTGAGTTCACTGTAGTACTTGCTAACCCAGGTGCTGGTAAGATCAACGTAATCAAGGTTGTTCGTGAGTTGACTGGACTTGGCTTGAAAGAAGCTAAGGCTATGGTTGACGGAGCTCCTGCAACTGTTAAAGAAGGCGTTTCTAAGGACGAAGCAGAAGCTATCAAAGCTAAGCTTGAAGAAGCTGGCGCTACTGTAGAAGTTAAGTAATAGCATTTAAACAACGGAGACTCACTGTATGATTACAGTGGGTCTTATTTTGTATCGGTAGTATATTATCTCCCCTCTTCGTACAAACAAGAAATAGGTAATAACAGAGCTTGTAGTACATAACAGGAGATTTTCCGGTTATTCTATTAACTTCGAATAAAAAGGGCAAAATAAGTGGACTTTTTCCGGTTAAGCTTCTTAAATTGGGAGATTTCCGGTTATTTTAAGGGCTAAGCGGAGTTTCTCCTGTTATTTCCTTGTTTTCGGAATCGTTTTTTAAAATACTCGGACTTTCTCCTGTTATCCCAACCGGACCACACGAAGAAATAAGATCATCGGCCTTCCTCGTTAGAATTTTTTCAGAAAGTGGTGAAACATTCGTGAGTGAACATTATTATTCTAGTCGTCCATCCGTAGAGCATGATGAGAAAGACTTCTCATTTGATCTAAGGGGCTTTTCTCTTAAATTCAGGACGGATGCTGGTGTTTTTTCGAGAGAGCGAATCGATTATGGCAGTGTTCTATTAATTGAAGAGATGGAAATCGGGATGAAGGATGATGTGCTAGATATGGGCTGCGGTTATGGGCCTATAGGACTGGCAGCAGCTAAGCTGGCAAGTGAAGGCAAGGTGTGGATGGCCGATGTCAATGAAAGGGCTGTGGCTTTAGCGAAGGAGAATGCTTTGCGCAATAACATACATAATGTAGAAATTATCCAGAGCTTCTTGTTTGAAAATCTCCCAGACCAAAAGTTTGACGTCATTCTTACTAATCCTCCGATTCGAGCCGGAAAACAAACGGTTCATCAAATTTTTGAGGATGCTTATGCACATCTTAAGGAAAACGGTGCCTTGTGGATTGTCATTCAAAAAAAACAAGGGGCTCCTTCGGCTATGAATAAGCTAAATAAGATGTACCAGCAAGTACAAAAGGTTACGCAAGATAAAGGGTATTGGATTATTAAAGCGTTGAAAAAAGGTTGACATCAATTTTGGTTTGTGATATCGTTATAAAATGCTAAAAGAGGCAGTATTTTTCAGGCTGTCAAGAGTTGACTTTATTACCCATAATTTTTTTAGCTTGAATGAATGGATGAGTTTTTTTATGGAAATAATAACATAATAGAACTGTCCATTTTTATTTTTAGATGCTCTATTACAATCATGTCAATAGCTGCATTATTTTTTTGTCTGATAATACTCGGGTTTGAGGGGTGAATGGATTTGGCAGGTCATCTGATTCAGAGCGGACGTTATCGTCAACGCAGGAGTTATGCCAGAATTGAAGAAGTAATGGAGTTACCTAACCTAATTGAGATCCAGCAGAAGTCCTATCAGTGGTTTTTGGATGAAGGGCTTAGAGAGATGTTTCAGGACATTTCCCCGATCCAAGACTTTACTGGAAATCTAGTTCTGGAATTTATAGATTATAGCTTAGGTGAACCTAAATATTCTGTCGATGAAACCAAAGAACGGGATGTTACCTACGCAGCACCCCTTCGTGTCAAAGTACGCTTAATCAATAAGGAAACCGGTGAAGTCAAGGAACAGGAAGTCTTCATGGGAGATTTCCCTCTAATGACGGATACAGGTACATTTGTTATCAATGGTGCGGAACGTGTCATCGTCAGTCAGCTTGTTCGTTCGCCAAGTGTTTATTACAATACAAAAGTGGATAAGAACGGAAAGCAAGCCTTTACGGCTACTGTTATCCCGAATCGTGGGGCTTGGCTTGAGCTAGAGACTGATGCTAAGGACGTCATTTATGTTCGTATCGACCGTACAAGGAAGATCCCCGTTACGGTTCTTTTGCGTGCGTTAGGCTTTGGGTCCGATGCTGAAATCCTTAACATCCTTGGTGAAGATGAGTATCTCAAGAACACTTTAGAAAAAGATAACACCGACTCTACGGAAAAAGCTCTCATTGAAATTTATGAGCGTCTGCGTCCGGGTGAACCGCCTACGGTAGACAATGCAAAGAGTCTTTTAGTATCTCGATTCTTTGATCCGAAGCGATATGACCTAGCGAATGTCGGTAGATATAAAATCAACAAGAAACTACATATTCGCAACAGAATTTATAATCAAAAGCTAGCCGAAACCTTGGTTGACAGCAGTACGGGAGAAATCCTAGCTCAAGCAGGTCAGACCGTTGACCGTCGTTTGATGGAAAAGCTGGAAAAGTATCTTGCGGGTGGCTTGAATATCGCGAAAATGAAGCCTCGCGGCGGAGTGGTAGAAGAAGACATTGAAGTGCAAGGTATTAATATTTTCTCGCCAACAGATGATGGGCAAATTATTAAGGTTATCTCTAACGGAATTATCGATAAGACGGTTAAACATATTACACCGGCTGATATAATTTCCGCGATTAACTATTTTATTAACTTGCTTCATGGCATAGGGAATACCGATGATATCGACCATCTAGGAAACCGAAGATTGCGTTCGGTTGGGGAATTGCTTCAAAACCAGTTCCGTATCGGGTTATCTCGTATGGAAAGAGTCGTAAGAGAGCGGATGTCAATCCAGGATGCCAATGCGATTACGCCTCAGGCTTTAATTAATATTCGACCTGTTATTGCAGCGATTAAAGAGTTCTTCGGAAGCAGTCAGTTGTCTCAGTTTATGGATCAGACTAACCCTCTAGCGGAGTTAACCCATAAGCGCCGTCTGAGTGCCTTGGGACCTGGTGGTTTGACACGGGAACGCGCAGGGTTTGAGGTTCGTGACGTGCATCATTCCCACTATGGACGGATGTGTCCCATCGAGACGCCGGAAGGTCCGAACATCGGTTTGATCAACTCGTTATCCAGTTACGCGCGAATCAATGAATACGGGTTTATTGAAACGCCTCGCAGAAGGGTAGACCCTGAAACAAGTCTCGTAACGGAAGAGATTGTTTATCTCACAGCAGATGAGGAAGACGTTTATAACGTGGCACAGGCCAATGCGCCGATCGATGAGGAAGGCCGCTTCTTGAATGAGACGGTGATCTGCCGACGCAAAGGAGAAATCTTAACGATTCCGCGCGATAAGGTCGACTTTATGGACGTATCGCCGAAGCAGGTTGTTTCTGTTGCTACAGCCATGATTCCATTCTTAGAGAACGATGACGCCAACCGTGCCCTCATGGGAGCGAACATGCAGCGTCAGGCGGTGCCTCTATTGGTTCCTGAAGCGCCGTTTATCGGAACGGGAATGGAGCATAAAGCTGCGAAGGATTCCGGAGTTGCGGCGGTTGCGAAGCATCCAGGAATCGTTGAGAGAGTGACAGCCAGAGAAATCTGGATCAGAAGAGTGCAGTTCTTTGATCAAGCTAACAATCCTGTACCTGTTCCAAAGGACTGGGGTTTCTCCAGTTTGGAAGCCAGATTAAGAGAGACGGCTACAGATGAACTTCCAGAAGGCATTAAAATGGTTAAAGGAGATTTGGATAAATATCGTCTGCAGAAATTTATCCGTTCCAACCAAGGGACATGTGTGAACCAGCGCCCATTAATTCGCAAAAACGAATATGTTAAATCCGGGGACATTATCGCAGATGGACCATCCACGGAAAAAGGCGAATTGGCTTTAGGACGAAACGCCCTCGTTGCCTTCATGACGTGGGAAGGGTACAACTACGAGGATGCCATCCTCATGAGTGAAAAGCTTGTAAAAGAGGACGTTTATACATCCATTCACATCGAGGAATATGAATCCGAGGCCAGAGATACGAAACTCGGACCGGAAGAAATCACTCGCGACATTCCAAACGTAGGGGAAGATGCCCTGAAGAATTTGGATGAGCGAGGCATTATTCGCGTCGGGGCAGAGATTGAAGACGGCGATATCCTTGTAGGGAAAGTAACGCCTAAAGGGGTTACGGAGCTCACAGCAGAAGAAAGACTTCTTCATGCGATCTTTGGAGAGAAGGCCCGTGAAGTAAGAGATACTTCCTTGCGCGTTCCTCATGGCGGATCGGGAATCATTGTCGATGTAAAGGTCTTTACTCGCGAGAACGGCGATGAATTGCCACCTGGGGTTAATCAATTGGTAAGAGTGTATATCGCTCAGAAGCGTAAGATTTCCGTTGGGGATAAGATGGCCGGACGTCACGGTAACAAAGGGGTTATCGCGAGAATATTGCCAGAAGAGGATATGCCATTCCTTCCTGATGGAACTCCTGTTCAAGTCGTACTCAATCCATTGGGGGTACCATCCCGTATGAACATCGGTCAGGTACTGGAAACTCACTTGGGAATGGCGGCAAGAGCGCTCGGTATTCACGTAGCCACACCGGTATTTGACGGGGCGAGGGAAGATGACGTATTTGCTACCCTAGCTGAAGCAGGATTATCTCGCGATGGGAAGACGGTGTTGTTTGACGGTCGGACCGGAGAACCTTTTGACAATCGCGTAACCGTTGGTGTCATGTATATGATTAAGCTGGCACACATGGTTGATGATAAAATCCATGCCCGTTCGACTGGGCCATACTCTCTTGTTACGCAACAGCCATTGGGCGGTAAGGCTCAATTCGGTGGACAGCGTTTCGGGGAGATGGAGGTTTGGGCTTTGGAAGCCTATGGTGCGGCATACACGCTTCAAGAAATTCTTACCGTCAAGTCCGATGACGTCGTGGGTCGCGTGAAGACGTATGAATCGATTGTGAAGGGTGAGAACGTACCGGAACCAGGTGTTCCTGAATCGTTCAAGGTATTAATCAAAGAGCTGCAAAGTTTAGGTATGGATGTGAAGATCCTGGCCGAAGATGAGCAGGAAATCGAGATGCGCGAAATCGATGAAGAAGATGAAAATGCAGGTGACAAGTTAAACCTCAACCTTCAAGGTGTAGGCGCTGAAGATTAAGGGTTGAAAACCGGTCATGGGAGGTATGCCCCTTGTTAGATGTGAACAATTTTGAGTTTATGAAAATTGGTTTGGCTTCACCTGAGAAGATCAGATCTTGGTCTTTCGGAGAGGTCAAGAAGCCTGAAACCATTAACTATAGAACACTGAAACCGGAAAAAGAAGGTCTTTTCTGTGAAAAGATCTTCGGTCCAACCAAAGACTGGGAGTGCCATTGCGGTAAGTATAAGCGCGTTCGTTACAAGGGCGTTGTTTGTGACCGTTGTGGTGTAGAGGTTACTCGGGCAAAAGTACGCCGCGAGCGGATGGCTCATATTGAGCTAGCTGCTCCGGTTTCCCACATTTGGTATTTCAAAGGCATCCCAAGCCGGATGGGGCTTGTTCTTGACATGTCCCCTCGTTCGCTTGAAGAAGTAATCTATTTCGCTTCTTACGTAGTTATCGAAGCAGGGGATACGCCTTTAGATCGAAAACAGCTTCTTTCTGAAAAAGAATACCGTAATTATCGTGAGAAGTACGGCAATTCGTTCACAGCGGGAATGGGTGCAGAATCCATTAAGCGACTTCTTGCCCAAATTGATTTGGATAAAGAAGTGGTTCAGCTGAAGGAAGAGTTGAACTCCGCCCAAGGGCAACGGAGATCAAGAATTATCAAGCGTTTGGAGGTCCTTGAATCTTTCCGTGCATCTGGCAATAAGCCAGAGTGGATGGTATTGGATGTCCTTCCTGTCATCCCGCCGGAATTGCGTCCGATGGTTCAGTTGGATGGTGGACGATTCGCTACCTCTGACCTAAACGATTTATATCGTCGCGTGATTAACCGGAACAATCGTCTGAAGCGCCTGCTTGATTTAGGAGCCCCGGACATTATCGTTCAAAACGAAAAGCGGATGCTTCAAGAAGCGGTTGACGCCTTGATCGATAACGGTCGTCGCGGCCGCCCCGTAACAGGACCAGGAAACCGTCCGCTGAAGTCCCTGAGCCATATGCTCAAAGGGAAACAAGGTCGTTTCCGTCAAAACCTGCTTGGAAAGCGTGTTGACTATTCCGGTCGTTCCGTTATCGTTGTAGGGCCAAATCTAAGAATGTACCAGTGCGGTTTGCCGAAGGAAATGGCGCTTGAGCTATTTAAGCCGTTCGTGATGAAGGAATTGGTGAGCAAAGGGCTCGCTCATAATATTAAAAGTGCCAAGCGGAAGGTAGAACGTGTCCATCCAGAAATCTGGGATGTCCTTGAAGAGGTAATCAAGGAGCATCCGGTACTCTTGAACCGTGCCCCTACCTTGCACCGTTTGGGGATCCAGGCGTTTGAGCCGATTCTCGTAGAAGGTCGCGCTATCCGTCTTCACCCACTAGTATGTACAGCGTACAATGCGGACTTCGACGGAGACCAAATGGCGGTTCACGTACCATTGTCTGCTGAAGCGCAAGCGGAGGCTCGCCTTCTTATGCTCGCTGCACATAATATTTTGAACCCGAAAGATGGTAAGCCGGTTGTTACTCCGTCTCAGGATATGGTTCTCGGAAGTTACTATTTAACTATCGAGAGAGTGGGGTCTGCAGGGGAAGGTCAAGTGTTCCATTCTCCAAATGCAGCTATCCATGCTTACCAAACTGGACGTATTTCTTTGCATGCCCGCATCGCAGTGCCAGCGCGGACGTTAAAGAAGAGCTCTTTTACTCCGCAGCAAGAGCAAGCGCTAATCGTTACAACAACAGGGAAGATCATCTTTAACGAAATTTTCCCTCCAGATATGCCGTTTATCAATGAACCGACTAAGAGCAATTTGCAGGTGGGAACGCCTGATCGCTACTTTATCTTTGATAAGGGAGTAAGTGTTAAAGAGTTCATTGATACACAATTGGCAAAAGAACAGGAAGCTGTGAAAAAAGGCTTCTTGGGAACGATCATCGGTGAGGTTTTCCGTCGCTTTGGAACCACTCAGACTACGGTCATGCTGGATAGAGTTAAGGACCTTGGTTTCACTTACTCTACGAAAGCCGGTTTGACAGTAGCGGTTGCGGACATCAAGACGCCGGAAGAGAAGAAAAGAATTATCGCTAACGCAGAAGAAAGAGTCCAAACGATCATGCATCAATACCGTCGCGGTCTGATTACCGAAGACGAGCGCTATGACCGTGTTATCAGCGTGTGGAGTAAAGCCAAGGATGAAGTTACCGAAGTGCTTATGAGTTCTTTGGATAAATTCAACTCCATCTACATGATGGCGAACTCCGGTGCCCGTGGTAACGTATCACAGATCACGCAGCTAGCAGGGATGCGCGGATTGATGGCCAACCCGTCTGGACGAATCATTGAGTTGCCGATCAAGTCCAACTTCCGTGAGGGACTAACGGTATTGGAGTACTTTATCTCCACGCACGGTGCGCGGAAAGGTTTGGCGGATACGGCGCTTCGTACAGCTGACTCGGGTTACTTGACTCGTCGTTTGGTTGACGTTGCCCAAGACGTTATCGTTCGTGAAATTGATTGCGGAACGGATAAAGGATTGAAAGTAGCTCCAATCGTGGATGGGAAGAACAAGATCGAGGATCTTTACGACCGTATTGTCGGCAGAATTTCTTTCGCTACCGTTCGTCACCCAGAAACGGGAGAAGTCATCATCAAGAAAAACGACTTGATTACGGAAGATATTGCAGATGTGTTAGTGAACGAGTTAAATATGGAATCCGTTCATATTCGTACGGTGCTTACTTGCCGTACGCAGCACGGGGTATGTAAACGATGCTACGGACGTAACTTGGCAACCGGAACTGACGTGGAAATCGGGGAAGCGGTTGGTATTATCGCGGCTCAGTCTATCGGGGAACCTGGTACTCAGTTAACGATGCGTACGTTCCACACCGGTGGGGTTGCCGGAGACGATATTACTCAAGGTTTGCCGCGTATTCAGGAATTGTTTGAAGCGCGTAATCCGAAGGGTCAAGCGACGATTACCGAGTTTGATGGTGAAGTTATTGATATTCGCGATACGAAGGACCGTCGAGAAATCGAAGTGAAGGGCCATGCTGAATCGAAAGTGTATCAGATTCCGTTTGGTTCCCGCTTAAAAGTAGCTCCAGGCGCGAAGCTTCAAGCAGGGGATGAATTAACGGAAGGTTCGATTGATCCGAAGGAAATGCTGCGCATTAAGGGTCTTCGTGGCGTTCAATACTACATCTTGCAAGAGGTTCAAAAAGTATACCGCATGCAAGGGGTAGAAATTAACGATAAGCACGTAGAAGTGATGATTCGCCAGATGCTGCGTAAAATTCGCATCATCGACAGCGGAAATACGGATCTATTGCCGGGTTCCTATGTCGATATTCATGAGTATGAAGATGCCAACCGTAAAGCTTTCTCAGAAGGAAGCGAACCAGCTGTTGCCCGTCCGGTATTGCTGGGTATTACGAAAGCATCGCTTGAAACAGAATCCTTCTTGTCTGCGGCTTCTTTCCAAGAGACAACGCGTGTCCTAACCGATGCAGCAATAAAAGGAAAAGTTGACCGCTTGCTTGGACTGAAGGAAAATGTTATTATCGGTAAGTTGATTCCTGCAGGTACAGGGATGTCAAGATACCGCAACACACGTTTGGTTAATGATCAAGAAGAGGGAGAAGATTCACTAGACGCCAACCCGTCTGCAAAAGAAATTGTAACGGTTGAATAAATAGTGTTGACTTTCAATCTTCGAGATGTTATTATCTCATAGTGTGCCAAGTAACCCTGTTCTTTGGAGGATGCACGATGTCTTATGATAAAGTCAAACAGGCTACTCAACTGACCATTGGCATGAAGCAAACGTTAAAAGCCGTTGAACAAGGAATGGTGAAAGAAGTCTTTGTCGCCAAGGATGCGGATCTAAAAGTAACGGGTAAGATCATCCAGCTTTGTAATGAGAAGGACGTACCTGTTGAAATAGTTGATTCGATGAAGCAGCTTGGGAAAGCGTGTGGAATCGAAGTGGGTGCCGCAACAGCAGCGATTTTGATACATGAGTAAGTACTTTCAGTTTTTGATACACGATCTTACAGCGCCCTTAGAAGGTGCTGTAAGATGTGTTCAAAAGCTTTTACTTTGCTCATATATGATTCACCTGGATCTGTGGACTTAAAAAACAGCTTTAAAATTTATTGAAGGAGGTGCGACAAATGCCAACAATTAATCAGCTAGTACGCAAAGGTCGCGAAAGAAAAGAGGTAAAATCTAAAGCTCCTGCTCTTTTGAAGAGCTATAACAGCATGAAGAAGGAGCACAATGATTTGGCTTCTCCGCAAAAGCGTGGAGTTTGTACTCGTGTAGGTACAATGACTCCGAAGAAGCCGAACTCCGCTCTTCGTAAATATGCTCGTGTACGCTTAACGAACGGAATTGAAGTTACAGCTTACATTCCTGGAATCGGACATAACTTACAAGAACACAGTGTGGTACTTGTTCGTGGAGGCCGTGTTAAGGACCTTCCAGGGGTACGTTACAAGATCATCCGTGGTGCTTTGGATACTGCAGGTGTTGCAAACCGCCAGCAAGCTCGTTCTCGTTACGGCGCGAAGCGTCCTAAAGCAGCTAAGAAATAATAAAGATTTAACGATTATACAAGCCTATAAAATAGCAAATACTGGATAAAGGAGGGAAATAGCATGCCACGTAAAGGACCGGTTACCCGCAGAGACGTATTGCCAGATCCGATTTACAATAGCAAGCTAGTTACTCGTCTTGTTAACCGTATGATGGTTGACGGAAAGAAAGGAACCTCACAAGGAATTCTATATGGTGCATTCGATGTGATTAAAGAGCGTACCGGACGCGATCCTCTAGAAGTGTTCGAAGAAGCAATGAAGAACATCATGCCTGTACTTGAAGTGCGCGCTCGCCGTGTAGGTGGAGCTAACTACCAAGTTCCTGTTGAGGTAAGACCTGAAAGACGTACGGCTCTAGGCCTTCGTTGGTTAGTTCAATACTCCCGTAATCGCGGAGAAAAGACTATGCAAGAGCGTCTAGCTGCTGAACTTCTTGATGCAGCTAACAATACTGGTGCATCTGTGAAAAAGCGTGAAGACACGCACAAGATGGCTGAAGCGAACAAAGCGTTTGCTCACTATCGTTGGTAGAAGATTCGCTGCCTAGCGCAAGCTAGTTTAGCAATCTTAACAAAAACAACATATGCTCCAAGATGCTAGCTCTGGATAAGATATAGCCTTTGGGTGTAAAATCGTAATGGGAAAGCCGCGAGGCTTTTCTCGTTACATAATCTAAATAGTTGAAAGGAGTCACAATCATGGGTCGCGAATTTCCCTTGTTAAAGACTCGTAATATCGGGATCATGGCTCACATCGATGCTGGTAAAACCACAACGACTGAGCGTATCCTGTTTTACACTGGACGTGTACACAAGATCGGGGAAGTACACGAAGGTGGAGCTACCATGGACTGGATGGAGCAAGAGCAAGAGCGTGGTATCACGATTACTTCTGCTGCTACAACGGCTCAATGGAAAGGCCACCGTGTTAATATCATCGACACACCGGGACACGTAGATTTTACGGTTGAAGTAGAACGTTCGCTTCGTGTACTTGACGGTGCGGTAGGCGTATTCTGCGCTAAGGGTGGAGTTGAGCCTCAATCCGAAACAGTATGGCGTCAAGCTGACAAATATCACGTTCCTCGTATCGCTTATGTAAACAAGATGGATATCATGGGTGCGGACTTCTTGTCTGCTGTTAGCCAAATGCGTGATCGCTTGAAGGCTAATGCTGTTCCAATCATGTTGCCAATCGGTGCAGAAGATACATTCGCAGGAATGGTTGATTTGATCACCATGAAGGCGATCATCTATACCGATGACTTGGGAACAACTTCTGAAGCTCGTGAAATTCCTGAAGATATGAAGGAATTAGCTGAAGAATGGCGTGTAAACCTAGTTGAAGCCGTTTCTGAGCTTGATGAAGAATTAATGGAAAAGTATATGGAAGGAATCGAGCCAACAGTAGAAGAAATTAAGACCGTTCTTCGCCGTGCGACTTGTAACGTTGAAATCATTCCTGTTCTTTGCGGATCTTCCTATAAGAACAAGGGTGTTCAACCAATGCTTGACGCTGTTATCGACTTCTTGCCATCTCCATTAGATGTACCAGCAATTAAAGGTGTTCTTCCTGATTCTGAAGATGAAGTGGTTCGTGAGTCTGATGACAATGGTCCTTTCTCCGCACTTGCTTTCAAAATCATGACTGACCCTTATGTAGGTAAGCTAACTTTCTTCCGTGTTTACTCTGGAACTTTAGCATCTGGTTCTTATGTATTGAACTCTACTAAAGGCAAGCGTGAGCGTGTTGGACGTATTCTTCAAATGCATGCCAACCACCGTGAAGAAATTCCTGTAGTATACGCTGGAGATATTGCAGCTGCTGTAGGTTTAAAAGATACTACTACTGGCGACACTTTATGTGATGAGAAGAGTCCTGTTATTCTTGAGTCCATGGAGTTCCCTGAGCCAGTTATCTCGGTTGCTATCGAGCCTAAGACGAAAGCTGACCAAGACAAGATGGGTATCGCTTTGATGAAGCTTTCTGAAGAAGATCCTACTTTCAAAACTTTCACTGACGAAGAAACCGGCCAAACGATCATTTCCGGTATGGGTGAGCTTCACCTTGACATCATCGTTGACCGTATGAAGCGTGAGTTTAAAGTTGAAGCAAACGTTGGTGCTCCTCAGGTTGCTTACAAAGAAACTTTCCGCTCTGCAGCTAAGGTTGAAGGTAAGTTCGTACGTCAGTCCGGTGGACGTGGACAATTCGGTCACGTTTGGGTTGAGTTCGAACCACTTGAAGCAGGTGCTGGATTCGAGTTCGTTAACAAGATTGTCGGTGGGGTCGTTCCAAGAGAATATATCCCAGCTGTTCAAGCTGGTATCGAAGAATCCATGAAGAATGGTGTTCTTGCTGGATATCCTCTTCTTGACTTGCGTGCGACAATCGTTGACGGAAGCTACCACGATGTTGACTCTTCTGAAATGGCGTTTAAGGTTGCTGGATCTCTAGCGCTTAAAGAAGCTGGTAAGAAGTGTAACCCTGTTCTTCTTGAACCAATGATGAAGGTTGAAGTTGTTGTTCCTGAAGAATACATGGGAGACATCATGGGAGATATCAGCTCTCGTCGTGGACGTATTGAGGGTATGGAAGCTCGTGCTGGTGCACAAGTTATCCGTGGTTTCGTTCCTCTTTCCGAAATGTTCGGTTACGCAACTAACTTGCGCTCCCGTACACAAGGTCGCGGAAACTACACTATGACTTTCGATCACTACGAAGAAGTGCCGAAGTCTGTTGCTGAAGAAATTATTAAGAAGAACAAAGGTGCATAATCTTTGTTAACAAATTCTTAATAGATTAGGTCTTCCCTTATTAAGAAGAAAGGTATAAAATATTTTTTGGGCATTACGCCTTTTTATACCTTTCCTTATATATAATTCTAATTTGCAAACAAAACACGTTAAATAACGTTGTAAGTTTAAGGAGGCTAAACTCATGGCAAAAGCTAAATTCGAACGTAACAAGCCACACGTTAACATTGGTACTATCGGTCACGTTGACCACGGTAAAACAACTTTGACTGCTGCAATCACTACTGTATTGGCTCAAACTGGTGGAGCTCAAGCAATGGATTACGGTAGCATCGATGCTGCTCCAGAAGAAAGAGAACGTGGAATCACAATCTCTACAGCACACGTTGAGTATGAGACTGCTAACCGTCACTATGCTCACGTAGACTGCCCTGGACATGCTGACTACGTTAAGAACATGATCACTGGTGCTGCACAAATGGACGGAGCGATCCTAGTAGTATCTGCTGCTGACGGTCCTATGCCACAAACTCGTGAGCACATCCTTCTTTCTCGCCAAGTAGGGGTTCCTTACATCGTTGTATTCATGAACAAGTGCGACATGGTTGACGATGAAGAGCTTCTTGAATTGGTTGAAATGGAGATCCGTGATCTTCTTTCTGAATATGAATTCCCTGGTGATGACACTCCAGTTGTTAAGGGTTCTGCTAAAGAAGCTCTTGAAAACCCAACTGGTGAGTGGGCTGCAAAAATCCATGAATTAATGGAAGCTGTTGACTCTTACATCCCAACTCCTGAGCGCGATGTAGACAAGCCTTTCTTAATGCCTGTTGAGGATGTATTCTCCATCACAGGTCGTGGAACAGTTGCTACTGGTCGTGTTGAGCGTGGAATCGTTAAAGTGGGTGACGTAGTTCAAATCATCGGTTTGACTGAAGAGCCTAAGCAAACAACTGTAACTGGTGTTGAGATGTTCCGTAAGCTTCTTGACCAAGCTCAAGCTGGAGACAACATCGGAGCTCTTCTTCGTGGTGTAACTCGTGAAGACATCGAGCGTGGACAATGTTTGGCTAAGCCAGGTTCTGTTAACCCTCACAGCAAGTTCACTGCAGAAGTTTACGTATTGTCCAAAGAAGAAGGTGGACGTCACACTCCATTCTTCGCTAACTACCGTCCTCAGTTCTACTTCCGTACAACTGACGTAACTGGAATCATCAAGTTAGCTGAAGGCGTAGAAATGGTTATGCCTGGTGACAACGTTACTTTCGACGTTGAATTGATCAGCACAATCGCTATGGAAGAAGGAACTCGCTTCGCTATCCGTGAAGGCGGACGTACTGTAGGCGCTGGCGTTGTTGCTAAAATCATTGAGTAGTATAGATATGAAAAAGCTCAGCTAGAAATAGCTGAGCTTTTTTGCTTTGTGATATGGTATATGAGGGACGCTGCTTTAAAAGGATAAATAAGTGGAAAATCGCCAATTAAAATTAAAAACTTGCTAAATAAAACCACTGTAGTGGGAAAAGCTCCACTTAATTCTCATTTATCTCACCATTTTGGCCGCTTTATTGCCATTAGTGGACGTGTTTCCACCTACTTTTAAGTTTAGGTTGAAATTTTAGTGTTTAATTGGAGAAATTCCACTTACTTCAACCCAATTAGCTTTCCCTGGTAAAATCAACGAATGCCCCCTCTAGCCGACTTTTACCGACAGCTTCTTTTGGAGCTTGCATGTTTTCTTGGTTATGTTTTTTAGTAATCCCGATCAATTCCTCAACGGCTTTGTCCAAATTATCTACCTGGATATGGTAGAATGGACCCTCATACTCCTCTAATTTATGTTGATAACGGGGGTCATAGTAATGTACAAGCAAAAGAATGATGAACTGTTTATAATCTTCTTCCTCGATACATTCCAGAAGCATCTCTTTGGTCTTATGATCGATTCGTTTAAGGATAGGTGATAGAGCCTCCAATACGCGTTCTTTAAATCCTTCATGTGACAGGTATGGGATGACATATTCTTCATAAATTCGCCCGGCACGAATTTCTACGGTAGTTTCTAGGACTACATGAATTCCTTTGGCCTTTGCTTCTAGGAGAAAATCAGGCTGAACGGCTTTTCCTATTCTTCTGCTCTCCGCCTCCATGAAAACAATTGGGAGCCCCTTTAGCCTCACTAATTGGTGATAAAGAAGCGCCTCAAAGGTTTTCTGGTTATGTACAGGTGTACCGATTCCGCCAAAAACTGACCCACGATGACCTGCACATTCCTCCAAATCCAGGATGGGGAACCCTTTTTCCTGTAGCCGTTCAAGCAGCATAGTTTTCCCAACTCCAGTCATACCGTGGAGAACTATAAACCTCTCTGGAAGTAATTGTTCGTTCAGGTTTTCAACGACCCATTGGCGGTAGTGCTTAAAGCCTCCTGTAAGTCGATGGACATCGATGCCTGACATCTCGGCAAAGGTTGCGACGGATTTGCTTCGCATGCCCCCTCGCCAGCAATAGATAATGGGCTTCTTTCCTTGTTCAGTTACGTTACGTATGATTTCCATCAATTTTGGGATTTTAGGTGATACAAGCTGCATGCCTAACCATTTGGCAGGGTCCTGTCCTTTGATTTTATATGTTGTCCCAACCTGTGCTCTTTCCTCATTGCTGAATAGCGGAATATTGATAGCTCCTGGAATATGAGATTCCTCATACTCAATGGGGGACCGAACATCAATAAAAATGGAATCTTCCGATTCAAATGCCTTGTGTATGTCAATTTCTTTCATCTTTGAGCAACTCCTGATTTGGAATAAGTTCAGTATTTCATGTAAGATAGAGGAAGGCTAATATTATATAAAAGGAGGTTTTTTTTGTGTCCGATCAAACTCAAGTAAAATTAACTTCATTGTCCAGCAAAGCTGGCTGAGGCTGCAAAATAGGTCCTGAAGACCTGGCGCAAGTCTTGCGCCATCTACCTACTTCTGCCGAGGTTGATCCTAATCTCCTTGTTGGTCTGGATGTTCCTGACGATGCAGGGGTTTATAAATTAACCGATGAGATTGCACTCGTCCAGACCGTGGATTACTTTACACCTATTGTAGATAATCCGCGCATGTTTGGTCAAATTGCGGCTGCGAATGCTCTTAGTGATGTCTATGCGATGGGTGGAAAGCCGCTTACCGTTTTAAATATCGTGGGTTTCCCCATTAAAAAGCTAGATCCGATGATACTGGCAGATATTTTAAAGGGTGCCGGTGAGAAAGTCCAGGAAGCTGGTGCTTTGATCGTGGGTGGTCACTCCATCGATGATCAAGAGCCTAAGTTCGGAATGGCAGTAACCGGAACGGTCAGACCAGATCGGGTTTGGACAAACCATGGTGCCAAGCCTGGAGATGTTTTGATCTTGACCAAGCCGATTGGCGTTGGAATCTTGACTACGGCTATTAAGAGAGACCTGCTGAATGAGCAGGAGATTGAACGAGTCACACAAGTGATGGCTGAGTTGAACAAAGTCGCAGCCGAAGTGTTTATGAATTATTCTGTCCATGCGTGCACGGATATAACGGGATTTGGCTTATTAGGCCATGCCAAGGAAATGGCATCTGGCAGTGGTGTAGGAATCACCCTTGATAAAACCCAGATTCCGGTTCTTCCGCGAGCCTTTGAACTGGCCGAGCAAGGCATTGTACCTGGCGGAACGAAAGCCAATCATAAATGGTTGAATGATTGTGTTGACTACGGTTCACTAACTGAATCCGAGCAATATTTATTGTGTGATGCAGTAACATCTGGAGGCTTAATGGTTTGCCTCCCTGAATCGGAAGCACAAGCTTGTTTGGAAGAATTAAAAGCAAGAGGAATAACCGATTCGAACATCATTGGAAAAGTAACCGACGAGAAGATTGGTTGCATCCAAGTCGTTGGTTAAAAGGCAAGTAAACCGGAGAAGAATGTACTTCTCCGGTTCATTTTAGGGACTCATGGAGATTCTTGTTACAAGGCTAGACTTTCGGAATTGTCAGGGTTTCTTTTGAAATCGCCGTTTGGTAAAGCCTAATGTAGGCTTCTGCTTCCCTTATAGGGGAGGAAAGCTGCTGAATGGATTGTTGGGCTTGCCTAACTACCTTCTCCCGACTATACGTATCCCGCATGATAGACCGAACGGCTTGAATGAATTCCTCGGTTGTCTCATATAACCACCCAGTCTTTTCATGTTCAATGATGCTTTCGTTTGCGGCATTTCTACGAGCGATAACTGGTCTTCCCATCGCCATCGCTTCCATGACAGCAAGAGATTGTCCCTCGGAAATTGAAGTGTTAATAACAATATTGGCTTGGTTATACCAACGCTTCATCACCTCAAACGGTACGACTCCGGCATATTCCATCCAAGGACGATTTTTGGAGGCAGCTATTACTTCCTCATAGACCTGTTGATCCAAGTTGGCGCCGAGAATGGTATACCTAAGCGATGGAAATTCCAACGCTAAAGAATCTAAGGCCGGGAGAGCATGTAGGACATCCTTGACGGGTCGCAATCCGGCGGGAAGAAGAACATGGGGTGAATCATAGCTGACCTTTTGATTAACCTTCCAAGAGATCCAGGCGGCTTGAGGGATGACCTCAGTTTTCTTAGCCCATGCCGGCTGAAGTGTTTCTACCTTACAAAGAGCATCCTCGGTAAACACGGTGATGGATGATGCTCCATCAATAAGATTATAGACATCCTCAGCAAGTTCTGTCTGCAGGTCAGAATTAATATCTGTACCTCCCATAGTTAGAATATAAGGTTTGGTAAGAGTAAAACTCTGCTTCTTAGCCCACGCAGCGAATCTAGTCGCATGAAGAATATGAATAATATCAACTGCGGCAGGAAGGTTCCAGGGATCTTTCTCGGCATAAGGAAAGACCGAGGCCTGGATGTCCTGGTTTTGCAAAAAGTGGATAATGCGTTTAGAGGTTGTCGCATTGCCTCTTGGTTGGTTAAAATAGGGTGTAAAAAATAGAATATGCATAGTTCACCTTCCTGAAAGGAGGTTATTATTTTGCAGGCTAAAACGAAGCAACTTCTTCGTGATATTCCAGCTGTTCACCATTTTACACATGATTCCTCATTAATGGAATGGATAAAAGAGCATAACATTCCAGAGGGGCTGTTTAATCAAATGGTAAAGGAAACGATTGAACAGTATCGGAAGAAAATCCTAAATCAGCAAGTCGATGAAATATCTTATTCATTAGTTTTGGAAAAAGTAAAAGATAATATCAAAAACACCCAGCAGCAAAATCTAAGACCTGTTATAAATGGTACTGGGGTTATCCTGCATACGAATCTGGGCAGAGCTGTGCTAGCTCAAGAAGCGATTCAGCAGATGACGGAAGTGGCCACGGGCTATAGCAATTTGGAATACCGTATTGAAGAAGGAAAGCGCGGTTCCCGCCATGATCATGTAGAAGAGCTGGTCTGCCGGCTAACAGGGGCAGAAGCTGCCATGGTGGTCAATAATAATGCAGCAGCCGTGTTTCTTGTCCTCAGGGAAATGGCAAGGGAAAAAGAGGTTATCGTTTCCCGCGGGCAACTGGTGGAAATTGGCGGTTCCTTTCGAGTTTCTGAAATTATGAATGAGAGCGGAGCTATTCTGCGAGAAGTCGGTACAACCAATAAGACCCATGTTCGTGACTATGAAAAATCGATCAATGAACAAACTGCACTACTGCTGAAGGTACATACAAGTAATTTTTTCATGAGCGGATTTATTCAGACCGTATCGTTGGAAGAACTTGTACAGTTAGGTTCAAAGCATGGCATACCGGTATATGAGGACTTGGGGAGCGGCGTATTATACGATTTGCGGAAGCATGGAATTGGGAATGAACCGGTGATCCAGGAAAGTATCCAGCAAGGTGCCGATGTGGTGACTTTTAGTGGGGACAAGCTGCTTGGGGGGCCACAGGTAGGAGTTATCGCAGGTAAAAAGAAATGGATTGATCGGTTCAAGAAAAACCAGCTAGCAAGGGTTTTGCGTGTAGATAAAGTTACTTTAGCAGCCCTGGAAGCCACATTGCGCCTTTATCTTGACCCTGCGAAAGCGGCCGAAAAGATTCCAGCCCTGCGAGATATGCTGATGCCTGTAGAGGAAGTTCGAAAAAAGGCAGAGAGCTTCCGCAGCATGGTGGCTCCTCTGATGGTTGATATTCGTGAGGAACAAACGGAAGTGGGAGGCGGCAGCCTGCCAGGTGTCCTTCTTCCATCGATTGTTGCCGTTCTTCGACACCCTAACTATCCCGCCCATCTCATAGAAAGAAAGCTGCGGATTGGCCAGCCCGCTATTGTGGGAAGAATATCGAAAGACGAGTATTTACTGGATTTTCGAACGATCCACGCGAACGAAATTCCTTTATTAGTGCAAGCGATCAAAGATCGCATCACGTAGTTTTCTGTAGACTAGTGTCGATTAATCACACTTTCCTCACCTAGAATACAGCGTTATAATATGATTACTGGATTTAACAGCAGGAACATTCTTCATTGTGATACATAAAATTTAGGAGTGGTGTATCAAGTGATAAAAGAGATAACCCCAGAAATCGAAGAGATCTATAGTATTCAGGAGTTGGAAGAGAAAAAGAAACAGTTAAGGGATCAGCTTCAACAACCGGACCTTTCCGAGGTCGAAAAATGGGAAGTAAATGATCTCATTGAAACAATCAACAAGCGCATTCGTCTAATGAATGACTTGATGGTTGGTTTTCAAGTTACCTTATAAGACAAAAACCTTCACCCTAAGTCAAGGGATGAAGGTTTTTTTTTTTCTTTCCTCTTCGGATTCTCTAATCATTGATTGATTTCAACAATTTTTCCGGTTACTAAGTAAATAACCCATTCTCCAAGATTGGTGGCGTGGTCAGCAATACGCTCTAGGCTATGGGCTACAAAAAGGAATTGGGTTGCTTGGTTTACGGCTTCAGAATCTTTTTTCATTATATCTAGAAGTTCATTGTGAATTTTCTTATAAAGGCTATCGACTTCATCATCATTTCGCCCAATCTGGTAAGCCTTTTCCGTATCCAGATTGATATAGGCATTAAGGGCATCGCGGACCATAGCTTCTGCAAGAGCAGCCATTTTGGGGATATCAATCAATTGCTTGATGTAGGTTTCTTCTTTCAATCGGATTGTAGATTTAGCGATAGAAACCGCGTTATCAGCCATTCGCTCGAGGTCTGTGACGACCTTAAGGACTGTACCAATCCTTCGAAGGTCAGTAGCCATCGGTTGTTGCAAAGCGATAAGGCGAAAGCAATTTCGTTCGATCGTTAAGTTTAATTCATCGATCTCATCGTCATCTTGAATCACTTTTTCTGCTAAGGCACTATCTCGTTCAGCAAGCGACTTCACTGACAAATGAATGGCCTTTTCCACCAGAGAACCCATACTTAATAAATCACGATGCAAATTTTGTAATTCCTCATTAAAGGTATGACGTCCAGCCATATAGGATTCCCCCTTCAAATAATTGAATTTGATAATTTGGTTTTTTATAACCACTAATTATTACATAATTTTCTAAAATAGACAATGATGTATAAGTAGACATTCATAAAGATATGTAGGTTTTTTCTTTTATATTTAACGGCGAACTTCCTTCACAGGCATGGTTCGCCGTTGTTTTCAAGTACTTACGTTTTACTCAGATGATTGAATGGAACAATGGTTTTCCAAACGCCATTAACTAAGCTTAACATTTCATTCTCATTTACCCGTTTTCCTTGAAGAATATTTCCTCGCATGGTTTTGATGCGGGATAATAGGTCAGGTTCCCGCTCTGTAACAACATAAACTAAGAAATCATTGGCTTCGCCTTGGAGCTCTTGTCTTATCCAACCCTCTATGGCCCTGACGCTGGGAGTGCCTTCAGCATCCACACCGATAATTAAATTATCTACCCCATAGAATAAAACATTGGCTTCTTGAACCCCAGGGATCGCTTCCACCCGGTTTTCAATATGGGCAGCAGGGTCTGCTTCAGGAGCAATGTTTTGGGCCGGCTCAAAGCCGGCTGCCCGAAACTGGGCCTCCTCCAAGCTACTGTACCGATGATTCAGCGAGCAGCCAGTCATCAGTCCCAGAATTAAGAAGAGGGTGAATGCAATAGGAGCCTTCTTCATCGGGATTCCACCTCCTTGTTCATTAGGATACGGCGCCCTCATCCCTTTTAGCCGAGTTAACTTCACCCATTCAGTGTTCACAATGTTGCCACTATAAAAGAATTAATTATTCTGATATATTAAAATTAGAAATATATAAATTTTAAATTTTTTTATGTGGAGTAGGAGGAATGGACGTGAATATTCAGCTTCTCGAAAGAAAATGTCAGGGCTGCGGAGTAAAGCTAACCGAATTTGAAGTAGTAGAAAAAGAAGGGTATTGCATGGAATGCTACCAAGATACCGTGCGGGATCAAATGGTTACTAAATAATCTGAATATAAATAAAATAACTCGGTCATATACATGTATTACCTAACAAATGGAAGGGGATAAATGGATGACCGAGTTTTTTTGTATATTAGGTGCATTTTTCTTTATGACTGGCATTTTTATAGAACGGTTAGCTTACGGAATGAAGATCGATTCAACGCATATCGATAGGAGAGATCTTTGGTCCTCTTATCCAGTAACGCTTGAGGATATGAATCTAAAAGAGTAAGTGTTCAGGAATACCGGAGCTATCCGGTATTTTTTTGTGCTCCTGCACATGAAAAATCTGTAAAAAGAAACAATATAATGTATCAATAGTTTACAGTCTAAAGTTAAGGGTGAATGTGAAATGGCAGATAAAATTGCCCAAAAAGCCAAAAACAAAAGTATGACGCAATTACAACAGGAATATCAGGCTTTTGCCAAAAAAAGAGAGCCAGCACGACCAGTGTTGTTAAATTGCTTTCGAGCTTTTCTCGTCGGAGGGCTAATTTGCTTGCTCGGTCAGTTTATTTCTGATTTTTATATGACGTTTTTTGACTTTAATGAAAGAACAGCTTCCAATCCTACGGTAGCAACTCTCATTCTTATTTCGGTTTTGCTGACGGGATTTGGGGTATACGATCACATTGCACAATGGGCTGGCGCTGGAACGGCTGTTCCGGTAACAGGATTTGCGAACTCTGTGGCCTCCGCTGCTATTGAGCACCGAACCGAGGGGTATGTACTGGGTGTAGGGGGAAATATGTTCAAATTGGCCGGTTCCGTTATTGTATTTGGGGTATTTTCTGCTTTTGTCGTAGCTCTAATCAAAACGGTCATGATGAAATGGGGTGGCGCTTAGATGCTTCTAGGAAACCAGACGTGGCAATTTCCGAATAAGCCAGTCATTCTCTCCACCGGGGTGGTTGGGGGGCCCTTTGAAGCAGAGGGACCATTAGCCAAGGATTTTGATATTCTTCATGAGGACACCTGGCTGGGACAGGACAGCTTTGAAAAAGCAGAGGAGAAAATGCTTGAGCAAGCATGCCAAAAGGCTATAGAGAAGGCTGGCCTGAAGAAAGAAGATATCCAGTATTCCTTTCTGGGGATCTGATGAATCAAATTATTTCCAGCAGCTTTGCTGCGAGAACATTAGGATGTCCTTATATTGGCTTATTCGGGGCGTGTTCCACTTCTATGGAGGGACTAGCTTTAGGATCACTTATTTTGGATAGCCAGTCGGCTAATTATGTATTATGCGGGACAGCGAGTCATAACTCCTCTGTAGAAAAGCAATTCCGCTACCCGACGGAATACGGCGGACAAAAACCGCCTACGGCGCAGTGGACCGTTACAGGAGCAGGTGCAGCCGTACTTGGCAAACAAGGAAAAGGGCCGATTGTCACAGCAGCAACGATGGGTAAAATTGTTGATATGGGCCTTAAAGATCCGTTTAATATGGGAGCTGCCATGGCTCCAGCAGCAGTCGACACAATAGAGGCTCATTTTCAGGATATGGGTACAACACCGAAGGATTACGACCTGATCGCCACGGGGGACCTAGGGAAAGTAGGTCATCAAATTGCAACAGATCTGTTAGCCAAGCAGGGGTTTGACATGAAAGATCATTTTGTTGATTGTGGCAAGATGATTTATCGCGACGACCAGCCTGTGTTAGCAGGAGCTAGTGGAGCTGCTTGTTCGGCCACGGTAACCTACGGACATATTCTTAATCGCATAAAAAAGGGAGAATTGAAAAAAGTGTTAATCATTGCCACAGGGGCTTTGCTTTCACCTCTGAGTTACCAACAAAAGGAAAGTATTCCGTGTATTGCCCATGCTGTTGTGATTGAAAATCAGACGATGTAGGAGGAGCTTATGCAAATTTATTTTTGGGCTTTTGTAGTTGGGGGAATCATTTGTGTAATTGGGCAGCTTCTAATGGATGTTGGGAAATTAACACCAGCCCATACGATGAGTGCTTTAGTGGTTTCCGGTGCTATTCTTGACGGTCTAGGGCTTTATGAGCCACTTATTGATTTTGCGGGAGCAGGGGCCTCTGTACCGATTACAAGCTTTGGGAATGCACTTGTCCATGGAGCTATGGCCGAAGCCGAGCAACATGGGATAGTAGGGATAATAACGGGAATATTTGAAGTGACAAGTGCTGGTATTTCAGCCGCCATTATTTTTGGCTTTTTAGGTGCGCTCATTTTCAAACCTAAAGGATAACGATTCGATTCAAAATTTGTCGGAAAAACACTACTTTTATCTATATATAGCAAATCTTATCAGTTATATTTCCTTAATTTCAATTTTATGTTAATATGAATTTTGTCCTTGATGGTTTCCATATACATGGAAAGAATGGATGAAAATTATCTGGTTGGCTAGCTATAATCCATGATGAAACTTTTTTAATGGAATAAGAATATATCTGCTTCTTCGGGTCTTTAGCTTTTGTTCTAAATGAAAGCTTCACAAGAGGTGGTCTAGCTACCCAATATGGCTAAATGAGCTTTTTAAAATTTTATGGCGGGAGAAAAATGAAGTGGCATCAAAGGTAGAAAGCTTAGTCGAAAAAATTGAGAAGTTAAGAGAGGATATGCACCGTCTTGCCCGGAGAAAAGGTATTACCTCCCCAGAGGTGCTATACATTAGCCAACAGATCGATGTGGAATTGAATAATTACTATCGTTTAATAAATACAAGAAAACTTGTCTAGCGCAAACGACAAGTTTCTCATGCTGTCCTGATTACGACGGTATTACTCAACTTAATATAAGCCTTCATGATAGGCGTTGTAGGGTGGCTCTTGTTATTGGGGTCACCCTTGATTTTATTTTGGAGAGGAGGAATGAGAGAGGATGGGGTGAAGCAATGGAAGGGTCTGCTAACCTAACCAGCCCAGACATCTTTATAATATTCTTTAACTAGACGAGTGGCAAAAGCCTCTATTTCCTCCATGGATTCAAGCCGCTCCAATAGTTCTTCTATATTTTGCGGAAGCGTCAGATCACTTCCTCCATCTTTTGTTTTCTTCAAGAAAATCGCCTCCTAATCTCTATCTAAGTCGATTATAAGATTAATTTATTAACGGGTAATGAATGGTGTATTAAATTTTTGTTAACGGTTTCATTTAACAAAATTAAGTATAACATTGTATAGACGAACTTGGTATTACAAACATTCGACAAGTTTTGATATTTTACTGCAAAAACAACTGGCTTGCGAAAAAAAAAGACTTACAACATTAGTTGCAAGTCAAACATTATTTCATTAAGGGGGTAACCTCAATGTATTTCTATTTTAACGCGTCAAAGGAATAAATTCAACCCAACTTTGTGGATAATTAAAAATATTTGAATTGATATCTAAAGTATCTCTAGAAAGGCAAGAAGGAGGCTCAGATTCAGCTGAGCCGCAAGAATTCTTAGGCTTTGATCTTTCGGCGGTAAAACATCAGTCTTAGCATGAAGAGCAGCCCCATTGCGCCAAAGACTGGATAAAGGAAATCAACCAAGTGGCGGAAACCCCACTGGCTGACAATAAAGGACCCCAGCATGACCAAAAAGGCCGCTAATGGCTGGCTAATCTTAAAGGTGGAGTAGACTTGACGAATTAATCCAAACACGTTGCCGATAATGGTGGTGAAAATTTCTCCGAACACAACGAGGGTAAACAGCAGGGCTACAGGCTTGCCAAAGTTGGCAATGATCTGTGCCATAGGGATATCGAGCCCTTGAATGGCCTGGTAATTCATCTGCAGGGAGAGATGACTAATCAGCAGCATGAGCCCTAACCCCAGCCCGCCGAAAAACCCTCCCCAATGAAGAATAGAGGGATCTTTAGTATCTGTGCCGAGAGGGACGAGCACGGCTTGGGCCATAGCCAGGTTAAACCCCGCATAAAGTATTGGTGAGATTAACCACTGAATATTACCAGAAGGTAGCGTTATCCCTTCAAAAGGGGCTGATCCGAACAAATGAACCGCAAGAATGGTTGTAAAAACGATCATCATAGGGACAACTAAGGAATTGACCCACATGACACCGGACATTCCCCTATACATGGTAATGAGACAAAGGGCAATCGTGACAAGAATGCCAGCCTGGTAAGGCATATGGAATTGTTCTTCAAAGATTGATCCGGTTCCAGAAAGCATGACACCGGTTGTACCGAACAAAATCACGAGGGTTACCCCATTGACTAGCCAACTTAGCTTTTTCCCGAACAAGTGCTGGTTGAGTTCCTGGTAGGAATAGCATCCTTGTTGATGAGAAATCGCCATTATCTTTCGACCTAGCCATATAAATAAAACAGTACTGATTAGTATGGCCAAGGCGCCAATGCTTCCGTGCTTGGTAAAAAAGTTCAGGATCTCCTGCCCGGAGGCAAATCCAGCTCCAACCACTGTTCCGATATAGGTCGCCGCGACCTGAAATATTTGTCTCCACCTAGCCGCCATTTTTTGCACCACCTGTCCATAAAATAAATGTCTTCTAAAAAGGTATGAACAAGCTTTGGAAATATGTACCTCTAAGTAAAGTTCGAGAAAAATGCCATTTAGCATTTTCTCCTTTTTTCTTTGGGTGGGGAAGGCTAATGAGGACACTGCTAGAGGAGGCAAAGCGATGACAAAGAAAAAAGTGGTTGTTACCGATTGGGAATATGCCGATCTGCGGTATGAAAAAGAGATATTGGATCATGAAGATATCGATTTGATTCCAGCGCAATGCAAAACGGAGGAAGATGTGATTGAAATAGCTAAAGATGCAGATGGCTTGATCAATCAATATGCTCCCATCAGCCAACGAGTTCTAGACCGACTCGAACGGTGCCAAATCATTACGCGCTACGGTGTAGGGGTCAATACGATTGATATAGAGGCTGCCACAGAAAAAGAAATTTGCGTGGCCAATGTGCCGGACTACTGCAAGGATGAAGTGGCGGATCATGCTCTAGCGCTATTGATGGCTTGGACCCGCAAGGTCATCGTGGCCAATCATTATGTGAAAAACAAAGTATGGGATTTTAAAGTTACCCAGCCCATCTACCGTTTAAGAGGCAAGGTATTGGGACTTGTTGGTTTTGGCATGATCCCTCAGTCGCTTGCCGAAAAGGTGAAGCCACTGGGTCTTCAGGTGGTCGCCCACGATCCTTTTGTCCCAGAGAGCGTCGCGAAGGATAAAGGGGTCAGGCTAGTAACGTTAGAGGAGCTCTGTCAGCAATCCGATTTTCTCTCCGTGCATGCTCCCCTGTTAGCCTCAACCACGGGGATGATTGGCAGAGACCAGTTTGCGAAAATGAAAGAAACGGCCATTCTCATCAATACGTCCCGTGGACCCGTGGTGGATGAGCAGGCTTTGATTGAAGCCCTTCAAACCAAAAAAATAGCCGGTGCGGCCCTTGACGTCGTGGAAGAAGAACCGATTCCTTCTGATCACCCTTTCCTCGATATGGAGCAGGTGATCTTAACCCCTCATGTGGCCTGGTACTCCGAGGAATCTGCTCGGGAACTGCGATATAAAGCCGCAATGGGCGTGATGGATGTACTTGTCCATAAGGAGCTGCCCCGCTATCTGGTCAATCGGAAGGTGATACCTAAGAAAGAGTTAAAGCCAAGTCAGGCGGAGGAGCGATATAAGAAGCTGGTTAGGCGAGAGTGATGCCACAGCTGATGTTGTTTTACTTCTATAGCTTCCTTATAGTCTTATACATGATAAATATTTTCATGGACTCACAGGGACTAGGATATTTCGTAGGAATCCTCTGTATTCTAAACCTAGTGCTTTCCTATCGGGGATCCAATCGATTGTATCAACTTGTAGCATTCTTTTTTGTTGTAATTGGGATTACCTTGCTATTGATGACGGGGGGATCACTCTTTGAGGTTCCCCGTTATATGGGCTCTACTCTAAATCTTCTCGCTTTATTTTATGTGCTGCCTTTCATCAATAGCGTTATTGTTGCTGGCGGATATGATCAATCCATCAGTAAATTGCTCAAAACAAAACTGGATAATCTGAGTCAGCTATACCATCGGGGACTCACCGTAAGCCTTTTACTCACAAGCTTTCTCATGATCTCTATGATCCCGATGGTTCACGCAGTACTGGAAAAAAACTTAAAGCACCAGGCTAAACGATTAAAAAATGTCATCATGAGCAAGGTTGTATTAAGAGGGTACGGCTTAAGCCTGGTTTGGAGTCCGATGGAAGTGCTTGTTGCGATGGGTGTGGATATTACCTAGTCATTATTCCCTATTCCATGCTATGGGCTTCATACCAAGCAACGTTGATGTCAAAGTAGGCACGTGTTTTTGCCGGATTGATCAGATACAGCACCATCATCTGGCCTGGAGAAACTTGGAATAAACCCTGTAGATTCGTATTCAATTGTCCGTTAGCCCCTCTGAATTGTGCCCGTACCAACCCCCCCACCAGGGGGTTATCCTTGTGGACAAAAAACTGGGAAGAAATAGAGCATGGTTGGGCTTGTTCCTTCATCGGAACGGGGATGAGGGGCTTTCCATAGGCTAGAACCATGCTTCCTTCCATTAATGTGAGAGTGAATTCGCGGCAGCCCCCACTGGAGATCACTCCGATCAGGTAACCTGTTTTACCAGATTCCCTAGGATTCATGAGTTGAAGAAGAAAGTAGCCATTGGGTTCAATAAGCTGGCTTTCCGTAGAAAGCATGTATGCATCATTAAATTTCATATTAAAAGCCTCGATTACTTTTTAATATTATGGTATTAACAGCCACTGGATTTGTTAAAAAAAAATCCACCCTAGAAAAGGGTGGATAAGGAATGAGATGGGGGATCAAAAAATGATCCTTACGAATTACTTTTATTATATGGCTATCGGCCCTGCTTGAAAGGGAGTTTGAGAGATTTTCTAACAAGCATTTTTCCTATTTGTTTTTTGGCCACATGTTATTGAGTTTTTCATACGTAGCTGGATATTTTGCTTGGTACTGCAGAAAGGAAGGAATGGGATAACGCACTCCTCCTCTTTGCGTACCCTGAAGACCGGTGATAAAATCATGAAGGTGAGCATACGGGAAAGAAAATGCCATTTCGTCATCTTGTGTTTGACCGAACACTCGGTCACCATAGCAGGGAAGAATCACTTGAGGTTGTTTCGTTTGCTTCGTCTTAATAATGATATCCGCGCAATCCGCACGTGCTGAAAAGGTGGAGGTAATCGCACCGCCTGTTTTATAGAGGGAAGCGGCAACCATACGCATCACTTGGGCTGAGTTCCCGTAAACCAAAACCAGGTCTGGTTCGAAGTTGGTCCGTGACAGCGGAGCGATAACAATGGTTCCACTTTCCTCTTTCGAAAATTTGGGGACTTCAGCTTCGGTAAGAGCCCCGCCTTCTTTGGTTTCCGTATACATGCCGCAAGCTAAATTTCCTTCTGTATAGAAAGACAAGGGCTCTTCAAAGTGAAAGGCAGCTTTGGCAATGGGACAGGATAAATCTTCACCATCAAGGGCAATGGTCCATCCGTAGGTGCGTGCCATTGTAATGCCTTGGCAGATGCTCAGCTGGACATGAAGGTCTCGGAACGGACGTTTGGATTTTTCTGGAATGACTTCTCCTTCCCTCAAAACTCTCACAGCCAGCGGAAAGGTGTTCGGGCGAACATGCTTTTCTATTTCGATTAATGCTTCATGCAGATGCTCCCTCATGTTTTTCCTCCTATAAAAGCGTTTTCAATCCATAATATTAATTCGCTAAAGAATAATGAACTCCTGTTCTAACTAGTAAAGATTTTCTGGATTGAAACAGGATAAGCCGATGCGTAATCTGGTTTAAATTGCTTTTCTTTTGTCCAAAATGTTTGCTAAGAAGGTAGATTCTAACGGGAGGGCGAATGAGAATGCTGAATATGAAGGAGCAAACGAAGTACGCATTGATTGACTCTCTATTGGATTCTTACAACGAGAACATGGCCTTATATCAATTATTTGGAGACATTAGCTATAAAGAAAGGGCAGATCATTTCATTGGGATGCTAAGGAACCACTTTAATCAGCAAGAGTGCAGTTAACAATTGCAGCAACCGATTATTTTCTGGGAACCCAGCAGTTGGGTTCCTTTTTTCTGTTTCACACAGTAAATAACAATGGAAGATGGGATAGTGGGTTTAAATTTTGGAAATTTTAAAGAAGAAAGAAGGAATTTTTGTGTATCATATAGAAATATATATGTTGGAATGAAATTTGCAATATTATATAACAGAAAGGGGATTGGAGACATGAGTGATACCAAGTTAAGCGACTACAAAGCTAAAGCTGACTTCACTGCTGGGTTAGAGGACGTAATTGCTGGTACATCCGAAATCTGTTTTATTGATGGCAAAGAAGGCCGTTTGATTTATCGAGGATATGATATTAATGAATTGGTGGATAAGACTACATTTGAAGAAGTAATTTATTTGCTGTGGAAGGGAGAACTTCCTAATTCCGCACAGCTTCAAGAGCTGAAGCAACAAATTTCCAGTTACCAAAAGCTTCCTCAAGAAGTATTGGATGTTATTCGCCTAATCTCTTCTAAGGGAACCCCTATGGATACCCTACGCACTGCTGTTTCCATGCTTAAGTCCTACGATGAAGAAGGCGAGGAAATGTCTCCTGAGGCCAACTACCGTAAGGCTGTGAAGTTAACAGCTGTTCTTCCTGTCATTGTAGCTGCGATCGATCGTTCCCGCAAAGGCCTTGAAATCGTTGAGGCCAAAGAAGAACTATCCCTTGCTGCAAATTTCTTATACATGCTGAAAGGTCAGGAAGCAAGTCCGATTGAAGTGCGTGTAATGGATGCCGGCTTGATTATGCATGCTGACCATGAGTTTAACGCTTCCACTTTTGCTTGCCGTGTAACTGCGGGTACTTTATCTGACCTATATTCCGCTGTTGTATCCGGTATTGGAACACTAAAGGGGCCATTGCATGGCGGTGCAAACACGGCTGTAATGCAAATGTTGTTAGAGATCGGGGAATTGGACCAAGTAGAATCCTATGTGCACGGTAAACTTGCTCGCAAGGAAAAGATCATGGGCTTCGGACACCGCGTTTATAAGACCATGGACCCTCGTGCTGTTCAGCTTCGTGAAATGTCCAAAGAACTAGCTGAGCGCATGGGTGAAGAAAAGTGGTATAAGATGACGGAAAAGACCTTTGAAATCGTCAACAAGGAAAAAGGCATGTGGCCTAACGTGGATCTTTTCTCCGCATCCGTTTATTATGTAATGGGTATCGAACTTGATTTGTATACCGCGATCTTTGCTATGAGCCGTGTATCCGGTTGGACGGCACATATCTTAGAACAGTATGCTAACAACCGTCTTATCCGCCCAACGTCCATTTACCAAGGACCTGGCTTGCGTGAAGTGACTCCTATAGCAGAACGCTAAACAGTTATATTAAATCCTGTCAATATTGACAGGATTTTTTCTATTTAAAAGAAAAGTCCATCCTTTTTATAAAAAGGATGGGTGAAGGGATAGGATATGAAGGGCCTTGACCAGAAGTTAAGTATAATATACAGGTAACTATTAAGTATTTGTGCGGAGTTGTGAGATTCTCTATCAGGGAAAATTCCAAACACCGTGGGGAGTTGCCATCTATTTCGCAAAACGTTTCGGATGAGGAATCCGCAGAATGGCTACTACGTGGAATGAATCCGAATAAGATGTATTCCAAGTTTCCTGTATTTAGATTAAGCAAAGCATTCTGAGATAGATTCCTTCCGATAATCAATCAGCATGAGGAGATGATGGATCTCGAATCTTTCATAATTGGATAAATCAGAAGAGTAGAATAAGGTATCCAATAGGTACTTTCTTTTGACTTCAAGCTGATCCATGCTTCTTGAATTATAAATATCTTCCCTAGATAGTTTTAGATGCATAAGGCATCATCCTTTCTCATATAGTGTAATCGCTTTCAATTGTTGGTAATTGCAAGTATATCATAGAAAAAGAATTCTGGGTGATATTCGACAAAACTAGAAGGGAATCGACTGCATACGATGAGTTTGGAGGTATTTTCCTTGTAATTGCCTTTTGTATATTGTATACCAAAAGAAAACATAGTATAATGTATTCAAGTAAACTTTGCAGTTCACTTCCTATCTCTATTTTACGGCGTAACGTTTATTCGTTAGGCCGTTTTTTTAGTTATAACAAGAAGGGTGACTCATATTGGATATTTTGACAAAGTTTCCATAACTTGCTGAACAGCCAAAATGAAAATATGCTATAATATAGTTAATCTTTCCTCTTTTGGAGGTTGAGCGGTTATTATTCCAGGGCGTTCCTAATAGGACGCCTCTTGTTTTTGTGGATGATGTGATGGTGATGATTCCTTTATAAAAAACAATCTGTTTTTTAACTTCCGCCGAATGGAGTCTCATTTCAAAAAAAATAGCCCGCTTACTAAGCGAGCATAATAAGGGAGTGAGTTGTAATAACTCAAGTAATGCTTTAATATTTTACTACGTTCATCGGATAAATACAATTTTTCGATGTGTTGAAGGCTGGACATTGACTTTTGCTCCTAACTTCAGTAAGATATGTCCAAATAGGATAATACTTGCAGTGACGAAGGATGGATAGTACCTGAAGTCTTTTTCTAACAGCGATCTAGGGAAGGTGGAAGCCTAGAAGGAAAAGTCAGGGAAGCGGCAGTCTGGAGCTGTTAATCGGTAAAAGTGGATGCATCTGGGATGCATCAACTAGGGTGGAACCGCGGGTGCAATGCTCCCGTCCCTAGGCATGGGAATGCCTTTGGGATGGGAGCTTTTATTTTTTTCAATTTTCAATTCAAAAATGACAAGGAGAGACTAAAATCATGAGTGTCACAATGGATCAAGTTGTAGCGTTGGCTAAGCACCGAGGCTTTATTTTTCAAGGATCTGAAATCTACGGCGGATTGGCGAATACTTGGGACTACGGCCCGCTCGGGGTAGAGTTAAAAAATAATATTAAGCGAGCTTGGTGGAAAAAGTTTATCCAAGAATCTCCTTACAATGTAGGGTTAGATGCTGCCATCCTTATGAATCCTCAGGCGTGGGTAGCTTCAGGGCATGTGGGGAACTTCAACGATCCAATGATCGACTGTAAACAGTGTAAAGCCCGTCATCGTGCAGATAAGATCATCGAGAATGCATTAGCGGAAAAAGGCATGGAAGTGATTGTGGATGGACTTTCCTTTGAACAGATGAAGAATTTGATGGAAGAGCATCAGATTGCTTGTCCGGATTGCGGCAGCAGGGATTTTACGGATATCCGCCAATTCAATTTAATGTTTAAGACCTTCCAAGGAGTAACGGAAAGCAGCACGAACCAAATCTACCTCCGTCCGGAGACGGCTCAAGGGATTTTCGTGAACTTTAAGAACGTACAACGAACCATGAGGAAGAAGCTTCCATTTGGAATCGGGCAAGTCGGAAAAAGCTTCCGAAACGAAATCACTCCAGGAAACTTTACGTTCCGAACAAGAGAATTTGAGCAAATGGAGCTAGAATTTTTCTGTAAGCCAGGAGAAGACTTGCAATGGTTTGAATACTGGAGAAATTTCTGTTACCAGTGGCTGCTTTCTCTAGGCTTAGCAGAAGACAGCATTAGGCTTCGCGACCACTCAGAGGATGAATTGTCCCACTATAGTAATGCCACAACAGATATCGAGTACAAATTCCCATTCGGATGGGGAGAATTATGGGGAATTGCTGACCGTACCGATTATGACTTGAAGCAGCATATGGAGCATTCCGGGGAAGATTTCAAGTATATTGACCAAGAGACCAATGAAAGATACGTTCCGTACTGCATTGAGCCTTCCCTAGGGGCTGATCGCGTGACCTTGGCATTCTTGCTTGATGCTTACGAGGAACAGCAGCTAGAAGGCGGAGACAGCCGCACGGTTATGCACTTCCATCCGGCTTTAGCTCCATTTAAAGCAGCAATATTCCCGTTGTCTAAGAAGCTTTCAGAAGGGGCTTCCAAGGTGTTTGCTGATCTATCCAAGCACTTTATGGTTGACTTTGATGAAGCGGGCTCAATCGGGAAACGTTACCGCCGCCATGATGAGATCGGTACTCCGTTCTGCATTACCTATGATTTTGAGTCGGAACAGGATGGCCAAGTAACAGTAAGAGACCGGGATACAATGGAGCAGCAGCGTATGCCAATCAGTAAGCTAAGAGCATTTATTGAAGGAAAAATGAATTACTAAAATAAGTTTGGCACCAGATCTACCTCTGGTGCTTATTTTTTTCAAATGAAAAGACAGAACCCCTGTTAAGTCAAGTTCTGCCTCGATACACTTTTTATAGGACATATGAGCTGGCCGATGTATAGGATATGGAGGGTGTCTCTTTTTTAGGTTAGCTTACTCGTCTAGCACCCAAATACGTTCTCTTCCAATATCTTGATTTGGAGATGTTGGTAATCGTGACTCTAGGAGGGACAGCGTGGATCATCCGGCCATTGCCCATATAGATCCCAACGTGGCCCGGGGTCCGGTCGTTCCTGAAACGTCCAGGGACGGAGAAGAACAGCAAATCCCCCGGTTTAAGGTTGGCCACTTTCACATAGCTTCCGCGTTTAGCTTGGGCACGGGCCGTACGGGGAATGCGCACGCCTTGTTTTCCATATAAATATTGGGTATAGGAAGAACAATCGAACGCACTAGTCCGTCCTGTCCGGGCCCCAAAAACATATTTTACTCCTAGAAATTTTTTGCCATGGCTGATGATGCGGTTTGCTTTTGCTCTTGAAACGGCGGGTGCAGCGTCGGCGTCCTCGTTCTCTTGGAAATTCTCCCATCCATTATCCTCTGGGAATACGGATTCGCCAAAAGTCACCAATAATGAATCTCCCGTTAACTGAACGTTATAGGCTGTGCCCAACAGGGCGGCTAAGCTGGGTAGAGTGATATACGATTGGGTGCCGATACTGGTCACGGCATGCGGTAAATCAATTTCGCGTTCTTCGGTCACGGCTCGAGTGCTATCTTCAGTCACTGTGAAAATGGGGTCCGTATATCCGACTTGGATTTCTCCATTTGTTTTCGTCACCGTATAACCAAGGGTTTGAAAGAAAGGATCGAGGGGAATATAGACTTGATCCGCTTGTGAAATAACCCCGATATTCCCGGTGTTTTCGCCATCTACAATTAGAGGTAAGCTTTGATCATTCCTTGTTGCTGGGGCAGGCTGATTTTGCAAAAGTCGAACAGAACCATTATTTTGGTTTCCAAGTGTCCCTGCTCCGTTTGGCTGGGAAGCACAGCCGGAAAGCAGGAGGGAAGAACTTAGTAATCCAATGATTATTTTTTTAATCATATGCTATTACCCCCATGTATAAACTTATCGATATTAGAGTTCCAATGGCAGGGGTTTGCTATACCCTAGGCAAGCTTAATATCTTTAGCTTTGACTAAGTGGCTATTTTGGTTTACCATGAGACTTTAGATAACTGTTCGTGTTAGGTGGTGATCCTAGTGAACTTCCATAAAATAAATATTAACCAGATGACAGAAAATCAGATCCTACTGTTAATTATCAAAAGCTTGAAAGACCTCAAAAAGGATGAGCTGAAGTACATCATTGAAGAGCTGCAGCCTTATGATATTGCCCAACTATATAAGAACCTCCCTGAGAAGCACCGTCATAAGTTTCTTTCGCTTATGGCACCGAAGCAAATTGCCATCCTGCTGCAGGAGCTGGATACAGACCTTCAATTGCAAACTCTTCATAAGCTGGGTGTAGCGAAATCCTCGGAAGTCATGGATCTCATGGAGAACGACGATCTGGTTGACTTGCTCCATGAACTAACGATTGAAAACAGTGAAGAATTTCTTGCCTCGATGAAGAAAGAGGAGTCCCAAACGGTCAAAAACCTCATGCAATATCCTCCGGATACAGCAGGGGGGATCATGACCAATCGATTTGTATGGATCCGGAATTACTACACGGTTCGTGAAGCGGTAGATAAGCTCAAGGCGTTTGCTTCCATTGCGGAGAATATCTACTACTTGTATGTTTTAGATGAAGAGAAAAAGCTTGTCGGGGTAGTTTCTTACCGAGACCTTCTTTTAGCTAACCTTTACGATAAAGTCGACGATATCATGTTTACTCGGGTTATTTCCGTTTCTGTCGATGCCGACCAGGAAGAAGTGGCCAGTCTTATTGAACGGTATGATTTTATTGCTGTCCCCGTGGTGGACCACGAAAACCGGGTTGTTGGTATTGTTACTGTCGATGATGTCTTGGATGTTATCATTCAGGAAGCCAATGAGGACATCGAGAAGCTTTCAGCAACAGGAAAATCCATCGATTTCCAGACTAGTGCGATTGTTGCCTCTTTTCGCCGTTTGCCTTGGCTGATCCTCTTATTGTTTATTGGTATCATTTCAGGTAGCATTATTAGTCAGTTTGAGGATACACTTCATCAGGCGGTTTCCTTGGCTTACTTTATGCCCATGATCGCAGGGATGACAGGGAATACGGGGACTCAATCCTTGGCTGTCGTAGTCCGTGGGCTAGTCGGCCAGGACATTGATCGGAAAACGGTTGTTCGGCTCATTTTTCGAGAATTTGGTGTTGGTTTTATTATTGGGTTGGTTTGCAGTGTACTGATTAGTGTCGTGGCGTATGTTTGGAAGGGAGATTTCGTTTTGGGGCTGGTAGTCGGAAGCTCTTTGCTGTTGACACTCATTATAGGAACGCTTGCAGGAACCGTCATTCCGCTTTTGCTTTATCGGTTTGATGTAGACCCTGCCGTGGCCTCTGGACCGCTTATTACGACCCTGAATGATATTTTCTCTCTCACTGTTTACTTTGGCATCGCTACCGTCTTTCTATCATACTTGAGTCCCTAAAATAAAAAGGTTGTCCTAAAAGCTGGCCTAAACGGACGAACTTAATGGGAGAAACTCCACGTATTTTAAAAATGAAGAAAAATAGTAAGGAAATAGTTGGAGAAAGTCTACTTTTCAGTGATAAGACAATCCAAAATGGAGTCATTATCGTGATTAGTAGGACGATTTCCAACTATTTCAAAAGAAATCTCATAAATTTTTATTGTAGGTGGAGATTTTCCAACTATTTCTGAGACCCCCCTCTTTTCTCCTTTTATCTACATAAAAGCCCCTCTAATAAGTCGAATTTTAGCATATCCCATAGGAATTTTTGGATTTATTTTAAAAGGAAAAATTCACCTCTAGTAGAAAATTTAGAGTAGAACTAATTACATACTATGAGGAGAGACTATGTTGACAAACATTCGGATAGTTTTAGTTGACGACAATAGGGAATTTACAGCTATCCTTTCTGATTATATTGAAAGTCAAGAAGGGATGGAGGTACAGGGAATTGCCTATAACGGAAATGAGGTATTTTCCCTTTTGGAGCGTACGGTTCCTGATGTACTGATATTAGATATTATCATGCCCAATTTGGATGGGTTGGCGGTATTGGAATACCTGCAGTCCATGAACCTCCCTAAGACTCCGAAAGTCATCGTGCTTACGGGGTTTGGTCATGAAGATATTACGAAAAGGGCTTTGGAACTAGGAGCGGACTATTACATACTCAAACCATTTAATATGGATCTGCTAATTAAGCGAATCCGTGAAGTCAGCGGACAAGAAACGGCGGCAGCCATAAGTCCTTTGCGCTCTCATGAGTCTTTGGTGTCGTCGATGAGGCCACCCGTTGATTCGGCCCATGGAAAGTCATTAGATCAGGTCATTACTTCTTACCTGGTAGAGATGGGGATTCCTGCTCATATCAAGGGATATATTTATCTTCGGGAAGGAATTTCCATGGTTTATCGCGATATTGAACTGCTGGGTTCCATCACCAAGGTTCTTTATCCGGACTTGGCAAAAAAGTACAACACCACATCAGCACGAGTAGAACGAGCGATTCGCCATGCCATTGATGTGGGATGGTCAAGAGGGAATATGGAATCGATTAATGAGCTGTTTGGCTACAATGTTAACAAGATGAAATGCAAACCGACCAACTCGGAATTCATTGCGATGCTCGCCGATCAAATCAGGCTGCAAGCGGTTGTAAGTTAGTCTATTTTACACAGGTGAATTGGGAAGTACCTTGGTATAATAAAACTAGTTATCTTTTCCATTGTAGGTTGGGCTTGAGTGGTTATTTTCCTTGGCGTCCTGTTTGGGCGCTTTTTTCTGCGCTCAAAAACAAAAAGCTTCATCATGGATTGAACCATGATGAAGCTTCTTAACTCTTACACCGCCTTTGGATTGGTTTTATCAACAGATTCTGGTTTGTTCCGATAAATTAATTTGCCCAAACCTAGAACTAAGACAACCGTTGCGATAGGGATAATCCAAGAGGCACCCGGTATATTAGAAAGAACATAAGTATTCAAGATTTTATCGTGAACAAGCATTGAACCAGCGGTGTATCCTAAGATTCCGGCTCCAATACTGACGATAATCGGGAAACGATTCATCCATTCGGAAATAAACTTGCTTCCCCAAACGACAATTGGAATACTGATGGCTAACCCGATAACGACGAGGAGCATGTTACCGTGGGCAGCACCGGCAATAGCCAACACATTATCTACTCCCATGATGATATCGGCGAAAATGATAGTTTGAATAGCCTGCCTTAAAGTAGTTCCAGCTTTAATGCCCTCTGCTTCATCTTCATTCTTCAAGAGCTTGATCGCCACGTAGATCAACAAAAGGCCTCCGACAGCTTGAAGAAGCGGAATCTTTAATAACCACACAGCGACTAGCGTCATGAGGATACGGATAATAACCGCCCCTAGGGTCCCCCAGATGATCGCTTTATTACGCTGCTCCGAAGGCAAATTTCGGCTTGCAAGGGCGATGACCACAGCATTATCCCCGGCGAGGACTAGATCGATTGCGATAATAGTCAATAAGGCCATCCAAAAATCTGGTTCAAACAACATTATAAATCCTCTCCTTCCTGAAATGGGCTGGCCCTTATGGCAAAAATAAAAAGACCTCTGCCATAAGGCAAAGGTCTTGCTAAGTACAAGAATTATGTACCAACAAAGCCGGAGGATAATGATATCCACGAATTGACGACTTTGTTTCAGGTTTCCCTGACAGCTACTCCCCTTTGATCCAACTGTTATTAATCATTATACTAAACACAAAAGGAATAAATGTCAACATAAAAAATAAACAGAATAGTGGATTTTATATTTAGACTGAAAAGAAAATCATTTTTTGAACAAGTGAAGTATATACCCTTTTCATTCCCCCCATCCACTAGGCATTTTCTGCCCACCACAACGCAAACCGGAAAAATACTCCGGCAAAAATTTCGTTAAAGCGGCAAAAAATGCCGGATCCATCCCTATCCCTCCTATTTTTTCGGCATCCTTCGAGTTGGCACGACTCTTGCATCATTTTAGTAAGCAAAGATACAAACGCTTACAATGTTGCGAGGGGGATTAGCAAAATGAAAAAACAATTTATTGCAGGTTTATCTACGGCTTTCTTATTAGGTACTATTCTTACAGCCTGTGGTGGAGCTAACGATACGACAGCTCCTAGCGATGCTCCAGCAGGACAAGAGGCACCTGCAAAGGAAGCGGCTGCTGACAAATTAGAAACCAAGTTTGCGACAGTAGCAACTGGAGGAGCATCAGGTCCTTACAACATTATCGCGACTTCGTTGACAGATCTTTATTCTAAATCGTACGGAGTAAATTCGAAAACACAAACGACCGGTGCATCGGTAGAAAATATGAATCTATTAAAGCAAGAAAAAGTGGAAATGGCTTTCGTAATGAGTGATGTATTGAGTGAAGCCATTAATGGTGAAGGAAGCTTTACGGAAAAGGTTGAAAACGTCCAGCAAATTGCTGCTTTATATCCTAACTATGTACAAGTTGTAACCTCCGGAAGTACCGGAATTGAGAAGTTTGAAGATCTAAAAGGAAAAAGAATTGCCGTTGGAGCCCAAAACTCTGGGGTAGAGGTCAATGCTCGCAATCTACTAGAAGCCCATGGGATTACTTATAACGACATTAAAGTAGACTACCTAGGCTATGCAGAAGCAGCAGATGCGCTGAAATCAGGGAAGCTAGATGCCGCCTTCTTGACTAGCGGTATTCCGAATTCTTCCTTAATGGAATTAGCCCAAGGCTTCGATCTGAAGATTGTACCAATCGAGGGTGCAGCGATTGAGGAATTATCAAAAACAAAGAACTATTTCATCACAGGAACGATCCCAGCGGGAACTTATAAAAATGAGCAGGATATCCCAACTGCTGCGATTATGAATGCGCTTGTGGTTCGTGCTGATTTGAGCGAAGACGATGTTTATAAATTAACGAAGACCTTCTTTGAAAACCTAGATACGCTATCCAATGCGCACCAGGCTGCGAAAGATATCACGATTGAAGGGGCACAAACTGGTGTCGTAGCGCCGATTCACCCAGGAGCGCAGAAGTACTACGATGAACAGAAGAAGTAAAGCTGGAATAGGGGCAATCCTCGTATTGTCCCTCCTCTTCTTTTTTCCTCTCAGCCTAACGGAAGTGAGCTGGGGAAATCATGAACTCTTTGTCAGGGATTCATTCTCTATTGAATGGATTCATTCTGTGGAGAAGGAAGAGTGGCTGGAGTTTTATGAGAGAAAAGAAAATGAGCTTTTCCTCACGAAAACGCAATTCAAGACGTATGGTGCGGGAGTGCCCTCCTCCGGAAAGACCTCTCTCACGCCAAAAGGATTTGTGGAAGTTGAAGTCAACCGGAAGATGGAGGAACTGCGCTTAGTGGTATCTCCTTGCGTAAAATCAACCATGCACCTCGACAATCAGGATATCTACCTTTATGAATTAGCTGGTCCTTATGAAGAAGTAGTGATCAGGCCGACTCGAGTGCCCATATATCAATATGCTATTTATTTACTAACAAAGGAGGGATTATCGTGAGCAAGGAGCTAGATACCAAGCAATCACAGGAAATCCTAGAAAAGTTTGATCGCGAATCGGTGGTACGCACTCTTTCCAACAACAAAATTGCCTTGTTTGTGACGGCTTTAGCCATTTTCTATTCGATATTCCATTTATATAACACGTATTACCCTATGCCCGAATTAAAGCAACGGGCGATCCATGTAGGCCTTGGGGTGGCATTAATCTTTTTAATTTATCCTGCAGGTAAATCCTCCAACCGAAGCAAAATTTCCTGGTACGATTGGATCCTGTTCTTGCTTGCTTTGGCCTCTACGGGGTATTTGCTCGCGGAATACCAGGAAATTATGACGACAAGAGGCGGAGTGCCCACAACCCTGGATATCATCTTTGCGATCCTTACAGTGGTACTTGTCCTAGAAGGAGCAAGAAGAATTACGGGTTGGATTTTACCCATTCTGTCTTTGATTTTCTTGGCTTATCCGTTTGTCAGTCACTTGGACTTCATGCCAGATAAGCTATTAACCCGTCCCTATGACATGGGGGATATTTTTGGAGCACTGTACTTAAAGACAGACGGGATTTTCTCTTCGGCAATCGGTGCTTCGGTTACGTTTATCTTTCTTTTCATCTTGTTCGGATCCTTCTTAGCGAAGTCAGGAATGGGACAATTATTTAATGATTTGGCCCTAGCTCTAGCGGGGCACAAGCAAGGGGGACCGGCTAAGGTTGCGGTCATTTCCAGCGGCTTTATGGGAAGTATTAATGGTGCTGCGGTAGCTAACGTGGTGGGAACGGGAGCTTTTACGATCCCGCTAATGAAACGAATCGGATATCGAGCAGAATTTGCTGGAGCCGTTGAAGCCAGTGCCTCAGTAGGGGGGCAGATTTTGCCGCCGATCATGGGAGCCAGTGCATTTATTATGGCGGAGACGACAGGAGTAAGCTACGGAACCATCGCTCTTGCTGCACTTCTGCCTGCTTTACTGTACTATCTAGGCGTCATTGCCCAAGTTCATTTCCGTGCGGGAAAGAGAGATTTAAAAGGGGTAAGCAAGGATCAGCTGCCACAGATCAAGGAAGTATTAAAGGCGCGCGGTCATTTGCTCTTACCGATTGTCGCTTTGGTTTATTTCTTATATATTAGCATGCCAATAGGTTATGCTGCCTTTTATACCATTGTTTTGACCGTCTTAGTGAGCTTGATTCGCAAAGAAACCCGCATGTCGTTCAAAGATGTTCTTGAAGCTTTGGAAGCAGGGGCTAAAGGCTCCTTATCGACCATGATCGCTTGTGCGGTAGTGGGAATCGTAATCGGAGTAGTGAACTTGACCAGCTTCGGATCGGTCATGACTTCATCGATCATGGATTTGGGGCAAGGCTCCTTATTCTTGACGTTATTCTTTACAATGATTGCTTCCATGATCTTGGGAATGGGATTGCCTTCCATACCATGCTATATTATTACAGCAACAATGGCTGCTCCTGTTTTGGCTGAATTCGGTGTACCTGTTCTTGTGGCACATATGTTTGTTTTCTACTTTGGAATTTTCGCCAATATTACTCCACCTGTAGCACTAGCGGCATTTGCTGGCGCGGGTATCGCAGGGGGAGACCCAATGAAAACAGGTTTTCAGTCGTTAAAGCTGGCTATAGCCGGATTTATTGTTCCTTACTTATTCGTTTATAACCCTACCATGCTCATGATTGATCCAGCTGGATTAGCGATGAATGCAAAGGAATTTCCAATGCCTCCAATCCTGGATATTGTTATGGTCACCTTCACCTCGTTCGTTGGGGTCATTGCTTTAAGTGCGGCGGTGGAAGGTTACTTTAGGATAAACTTGAATGCCATCATGAGATTGATTCTTGGCTGTGGAGCATTGATGATGATTATACCGGAGCCGATTACCGATATTATCGGAATCGTCATCGTGTTAGCTATACTCGGAAGCCAGATGCTCTTCCAGCGAAAGCAGAACTCTATAGAAGTGTAAAAAGAAGGGGAATTGTCTTGCTGAAGCAGGATAATTCCCCTTTATCCTACGGAATAAGAAAGGATAAACTTCTTCGAATGATCATCCTTATTCCGCATAAAAAGTTTCCTCTAAAGGTGGTCTTGCACCCCTGAAATGCTTCAATGAAACTTTTTTTAATGTTCGAATTTCATGGTACCATTCTGGTAAAATACAGTTAATTACAGTGAAGAGATCCCCTCTGGTGCAAGATAAACCATTTGGACAGGAGGCCGATATGAGAAAGTGTTTTCTTCTTATGATTCTGCTTTTTCTCTTGATCGGCGAGAAAGGGTACGCTGAAGAATGGAAAAGGGTGAAGGTAGGCTTTGATCGGGATCTTCCGCCTTTTTCTTTTCTAGATGAGAACGGGAATCCCCAAGGCTATAATATAGATTTAGCACATCGTATTGCTAGGGAATTGAAGTGGCAGTTGGAGTTTTTTCCTCTTGATGGAGATCAGTTTGTAAACCATTTGGAACAAGGTTATGTGGATGTCATTTTGGGAATGAAGTACCGGGGCTCTTACGAGAATAAGCTAGACTTCTCCGATTCCATTTTTACGATGTCAGAAGCGCTGGTTGTACCTAAAGAAGACAAAATGATATACGATCTAACGGATTTGAAAGGACGGGTAGCAGCGGTTCAAAGGGGATCCCTTGCCAGAGAGATCCTGGACAATGTGAGGAGGGTCAAGGTGAATGTAACTTCAAGCCAACCTTATGCGATGCAGATGCTTTTTCTCGGGCGGGCAGATGCTTTTATCGGAAACCGCTGGACCGCACAATATGTATTGGAACAAAAGCAAGTCGCAGAGGCTTACGAAATTCGCCTAAGCTTTATCCAACCGACTGAATATTCGTTTGCCGTACGCGAAGGAAATTTGGAACTGCTCACCTCCATTAATCAAAGCTTGAGAGAGCTGAAGCAGAAGAAGGAATATCGATCGGTTTACAATTATTGGTTTGAGCCGTATAACTCCCAAGCCATTTGGTGGCAAAGAGCAGCGTGGGTATTAGGATCGGTCTCAATCTTAGCCATCCTGCTGATCTCTTTGGTCACGATTTGGAACAAACGGTTGAAGAACGAAGTAGCCAAACAAACAAAGGTGCTTACTCATTACTTGGCTTTTCAGCGTGAAGTGCTGGAGCGGATTGATAATGGGATTCTCTCTTGTGACAAGGATCGCAAGGTTACCCTCATGAATCGCCGAGCGAATGAAATACTAGGAATGGATGAAGATGCAACGGGATTTTCGATTGACTCCAGCCCCCTACTCAAAGAAATCTCAAGCTTATTGGATCGGACCGATCCCGGACAGGGACAAAGCGGCGAAATAACTTGGAGTCATGCTTCTGGAAGCCAATTTATCTATTATTATGTTGCCGCTCTGGAGGATGGGTCAGGAGGATGGATTATCAGCTTGCAAGATCGAACAGAACAAATTCAGCTGCAAGAAAAATTAAGGATTCAGGAAAAGCTTCGCGCACTGGGCCAGCTTGTTGCGGGGATTGCCCATGAGCTGCGCAATCCGTTGACTTCGATGAAAATGTTTATTGATGTCCTGCCGAAAAAAGTGGAGGATCCTCGCTTTCGTGAAGAGCTGATAAAGCATGTCCCGGCAGAAATGAATCGGGTCAATAATCTTGTAGAAGATTTATTGGATTATACGAGGCGCAAAGAGCCCGTCAAGGAATGGATCCAGTGGGAGGACCTGTTATCTTCCATTATCCGTTCCTTTAAAATGGGCACGCATCAAGAAGAGATTGATTTTCAGATTGACTTAGACCAAAGCCCATATGTCTATGGGGACCGGCAACGGGTCAGGCAGGTGCTTATCAATTTGATTTCCAATGCCGTCGATGCTCTTAAAGACCAGCCTATCAAGCAAATTTCGATCCTTTCGCGAGAAGATAAGGATGAGAGCTACCTTGTGGTGTCGGATACAGGAATCGGAATGACCAAGGCTCAGGTGGAGAATATCTTTCAGCCCTTTTACACAACCAAAGGAAATGGGGTGGGACTAGGTCTCTATATTAGCTATAATATTATGTTGGAACATGAAGGCGAGGTGGAGGTAGATTCCCAAGAGGGTTCGGGAACCACTATCACTTTAAGATTCCCGAAGGAGGGAAGAGCTAATGAACATCCTGGTCATAGATGATGAACAAGCCATCTGTTCGTCCATACGATTTGCCCTTGAAGATGATTACGAGGTTTATACCGCAACAGATGGGGGGACGGGCCTCACCCTCTTAAGAGGAAATCATATCGATGCAGTCCTGCTTGATTTGCGGATAGGAAATGAAAATGGGTTGGATCTGATCCCAAAAATTAAAGAAATTCAAAGCGACGTGATCATTATTATGATGACGGCCTACGGTAATATAGAAACCACAGTTCGCGCAATGAAAGAAGGGGCATACCATTACCTCTCAAAGCCTTTGAATCTAGAGGAGCTAAAGCTCCTAATCGAAAAAGGCTTGCAATATAAACGACTGCATTCTGTTGTTCATCCCCAGATTGGCTATGCAGGAATCATCGCGCAAAGTACCAAAATGAAAAATCTCTTTGAGCTCATTCGCAAGGTTAAGGATATCGATTCCAATGTGCTGGTCACCGGGGAGAGCGGAACAGGCAAAGAATTGGTCGCCAAGGCCATTCATTACCAAGGGGCGAGAAAATCTGAGACTTTTTCGGTCATTAACTGTGCTGCTATACCAGAAAACCTGCTGGAAAGTGAGTTGTTCGGGTACGAAAAAGGGGCCTTTACCGGAGCTGTAGCCCGAAAAGCAGGGTTATTTGAGCAATCTAACCATGGGACTATCTTTCTAGACGAAATTGGCGAAATGCCGTTAAATTTACAGGCTAAAATATTACGGGTCATACAAGAACGGGAAGTTACTCCACTAGGCTCGGTACAAAGAAAAGAAGTGGATGTCCGGATTATCTCGGCAACCAACCGCGATCTGTTGGAGGAAGTGAAGAAAGGAAATTTCAGAGAAGACCTGTATTATCGCTTGAATGTGATTCCTGTGCATCTGCCGCCGCTAAGAGAACGCGTTGAAGACATTCCTTTAATGATCCAGCACTTTTTGGAGATGTATGCCTTGCGGATGAATCGAAAAGGTCTTTCCATGAGTCATCAGGCAAAGCACCTCCTATATAGTTATTCTTATCCCGGCAATGTGAGGGAGCTTTCCAATATTGTTGAATATGCCGTTGCCTTATCTGATGGAGAGATTTTGGAGGCTAAGGATCTTCCCGCCCAGTTTAATGCAGGCAGAGCAGAGAGTTTAGGAGCAGGCGGGGAAGGTGTGGAGGAAGGGATGTTCCTCCCTTCCGGACTTCTATTAGAAGAGGTGGAGAAAAGATATATTCTTCATACCCTGGAACAGTGCGCGGATCACCGAAAACGGACAGCGGATCAACTCGGCATCAGTGAAAGAGGGCTAAGGGATAAGCTGAAAAAATACAAGGAAGAGGACGGAGCGGCCGAGAGATGAGAAAATGGGGCTTTGTACTGATTGGCCTGTTTTTGCTGTCTTCATGCAATCAAACTCATCCTCAAAGTCCGCCAAGGCTGGAGGAAGAGGTCATTTCCATTGCCACAGGGGGACCGGAAGGCCCTTACGCTGCAATTGGTTTGGGGTTGATGAAGATTTATGAAAACGTATTTAGCCATCCTGCTTCGGTCCGTTCGACGGATGGCACCTTGGAAAATATCCGACTGCTAAGGGAAAAGAAAGCCGAGATGGCCTTTGCGATGGCCGATGCTGCTTCTTTTGCTTATATGGGGGAGAACTTCTTCCAAAAGCAAGGCCCTTACAAGGAATTGCGGGCGATGGCTGCACTGTACCCAAACTATGTTCAAGTGATCACGCTTTTTGGGAGTCCCATTGAAACCATACATGATCTCAAGGGAAAGCGGGTCGGAGTAGGCGCACTGCATAGCGGTGTAGAAGCAAACTCTAGGCTGCTTCTGGATGGACACGGCATTAGTTACGAGGATATCGAGCCGTATTACTTGTCTTATTCGGAAGCCATTGAACAGCTTCGGCAACGTACTATTGATGCGGCGTTTGTGACGTCGGGACTGCCCAACCCCTCTGTCCTGGAACTTATGAAGACCCATAGTGTGCGAATCATACCGATCCCAGTGAAGGAGGCAGAGGCCCTAGCCCATAAGTATCCCTTCTTCCAGATTTCGGAAATTCCGGCGGGAACCTATATGAACGGGGTATCGATACCGACGGTTGCCATTCAAAATATGATGCTCGTCCGTCACGATTTGCCGGAGGAAAAAGTCTACGAACTGACGAGGGTCCTCTTCGAAAATGTGCAGGAACTCAGCCGGTATCACCGGGCGGCCAAGGGCATTGAATTATCGTCTGCATGGACAAACTTACCGGTACCTTACCATCCTGGTGCGGAGAGGTACTATAAGGAGCAAAATCTATCAATAGTAGTGGAGGATGAAGAAGAGTGATGGTACCGTTGTTATTGGAGTCTAGGGTTTAAGGGCTGGAGACTAGGTATAATAGGAGATTTTCCGCTTATGTGCGGATCCCCCCAAAAAAACGAAAAGAGGCAGGAATCCCTGCCTCTTTTTTAGTATTAAAACTCCCCCAAGTTTTAAAACCGATACTACATTTGTTCTGCTGTCAGAATTATAACTTCGTTACATAATTTGGACAGCACGAGGAAAACTTGTTGACGCAGAGCTAAAGCTTGGCGTCATCCAAGTTTTCTAGCTCGATCAATTGCTGCTGATTCCATAGTTCATGGGAGCGCAATCGGATGAGCTGTAACGAGATCTGATGCATGACGGCATCAAAGTTTACGATAGGCAGCCGGATGGCTGTTCGATATGCCGTAACGGTGCTATAAAGCACACAGTTTGCTTCACCGTTAAAGATTTCTACTTCTTTATAAAATGGGTGTTCACACTGTACGAAAGCTTCAGAAACGTTTGCCAGTGTCATCCAATTCACTCCTCATGCCCTTTTGTTAAATATATATTAACATGGAGGCATCGAGGGAGGGTGTGAGGAAAATCACACGCGCTATCTGGTAATTTGCACAAAATTGTCTGGAACATATCCGGTGATGTTTCCTGTCTTGATTTGAAGCCAGCGATCCTTTTTACCAACGACTTGAACAGCCTGGCCGTTCTTCAGGGTAGCGTGGGGCTTCGCATTAAACGAAGGAGTGTTTCGGATGCCAACGAGCACGGTAGACTTAATCTTTCCCTGAATGACCGGACCCGCAGATCGGGAGGCCACAAGAAGCGGCTTAGGTGTAACCTTTGGCTTCACTTCCTTGGGTTTCGGTTTCGCTACAAGAGCTTTTGCTGTAGCAGGTGACGCAGGAGCCACTGGAGGGGTTGCCGGTACCTGTGCCGATGCCACAACAGCGGAGGAGACGGCTTTGCTTGCCTCGGATAGCGTGGTGCCAGGGTAGTAAAAGGAAAGAATGCTTTCCATGCTTAGTCCTTGATCGGCCATAGATTTGGCCCCATATTGGCTCATTCCCACTCCGTGCCCAAAGCCATTTCCGCTTACGGTGAATGTATCGCCGTTGTCTTGAATCGGATTCACGTAATAGCTTTTGATAATATGACTTCCTCCAAACATTCTGCGAAGCTCAACAAGGGTGAGGTCTGCTTTATCCAGTTGTTGCGCTTGAATTGTTCCTAGGCTGTCACGAGTCAAAAACTGAATGACGATACGAGCTTTCGTTTCTCTTCCTCCAACAGTTTTGACATTGGCCCATTCGATGACGGGGATGGAGGTAATCTTCATTTCCTTCCCAGCCCAGCCATTCTGCTGAAGCCAGCTTTTAATGGCATTCATTAGGGTTAAGTCTTTCTCTTTTGTGCTGGTCCACCATAGTTGCGGCTGGGATAAATCTAGCAAAGAAAGGTCGATTTGCTGCTTGGAGAAATTTACAGACCAAGGTTTTTTCGGATCGTAGGGGTCTTCTTTTGCTGTCAAATAATCCAGGGCTCCCCACAGGCTTCCGCTGGCTTCTGTCTTTCCTCCATTGCTTGAGGAGTATAAGGTTTCTACAAGTTCCCCCCGATAACTTAATACTTGGCCGCGCGTTTCTTCAGCGGCTTGGGTACTTGTGGCAAGGTTGTTATATCCCCCATATACCTGGAAGTTGATTGTATCATCGATCACTTGATGCTGGCGACGCATTGCATAGGTGCGAATAGCCACGGCTTGGGCTTTTAGCGCTTCCTTATTCCATGAGGCTGGCATCTCATTGGGGATCACGCCCTTCACATAATCTTCTATGGACAGGGTGTTTACAGGACGGATAGTTTTTCCATTCTGAAGAGAAAATGCCATGGATCCGAGGTACGGACGCTGATTAATCTTTAAGGTGAGTTGAGTGCTGCTTGGCTGCAAGCTGAAATTCGAATTTCCCGAGTATAAGGCTTGTCCGTTCTTATAGAGGGAAATTCCGTTGTTTTCTGCCTTCAATTCATAGGTTCCCTGGGGCAAGGTCAGAGAAGCGTCTTGCACAAGATAGTCACCGCCTAACTCCAGCGTCAATCGCGTGGGGTTGCCTACATACTTGACGAGTTTCACGGAGATGGCCGGTTCTGGGGAAGCTGAACTGGCGAAGGTAGTGGCCGGAAAAAGCAGGGATACGCAAAACAGTAGAGCGAAAGCCCATTTTCCTGCATGTGTTATGTAGATTTTTCTGAGCATGGTGTCCTCCTTTTCTAGTAATTTTCTATAGTTTTAGACGCAAGAAATGGATAGATGTTCCTCTCTAAGCGTCAAAAACTAGTAAAAAATAGGAATAATGCATATATGATAGATATCGGATGAAAGAATAAGAAAGTTTAGGGATTATTTTGTGGGGAAAATTAAAAAATGCGACAGATCTGAAAAGACCTGTCGCGCTTTTTTATGAATATTTATTTGCCTGAAAAGGCTCGCAGCATCCAAACATGCTTTTCTAAGCTGGAATAAATCGCAAGCAGCATATCTCCTGTTGTTTCGTCATTTTCTTGATCCGCAATCTCCATTCCATTTTTGAGTTCTCCAAGTAACTGAGAGAAGTCAGCGATAATGGATCGGACCATCTGTTCAGAGTTTTCTTGACCAGTAGCTTCCTCGACAGAGGAAAGTTCCAACGCTCCTTTCATCGTAGCTACAGGTTGGCCACCCAAAGCTAGCAAACGTTCCGCTAATTCATCAATATGCAAGGAGGCTTCATTATAAAATTCCTCAAACTTGGTATGCAAGGTAAAAAATTGAGGGCCTTTCACATACCAATGGAAATTTGACACTATTTTTGCTTGCTGGATCGCGGATAGGGGTCTTTATATTGACGTACTATAATAATAAGGTTCGCATTTGCTATAGGAGGATAGGAGATGTCAAAAGAAACGTTTAAAAATTTCATGGTCGATCTTACAAACTTATGCGACAAGTATCACTTGTGGGTGGAGGGCGAGAATATCCGAATAGAAGATGATAACGGAAATATGGTAGGTACGTTCATGGAGTATAATGATCAAAATGAAGTCTACACGGCTAAATTGATAGGCGAACCTGAGGAAGAATAAAGAACAGTGGAGGTCTGCTTGCAACTGGAATGCTCAAATTGCAATTTATCTATCCAATTAGATCGGTAAGAAAAAGCTGGAGGTAGACCTTCAGCTTTTTTTCTTATCGGTTTGGGGAGGGAGTACACTTCCTCCCATTACGAAGCGCCACTGATAATGCATACCTGGAATTTTATCGATGCGGACGCCGCCTGTTTTGGCACTTGCGGTATGAAGCATTTTACCGTTTCCTAAATAAATCCCGCAATGACCAATGGTTTGGTTTTTTACATCAATCGCCTTATATGCAGCTTTCTCAGGGCCTAGATAGGTCATAAAGAAAAGAAGATCCCCACGGCGCGCTTTTCTCAAATCCGTAAACTTTCGATGGGAATACAGCCGGATATATTGGGCTTGGCTTCTTGCGTCTTTAGGCAAGTCCATGCCTAGAGCTTGAAGAAACATCCATCTGGTGAAGTCAGAACAATCAAAGGTGGCAGGAGTGCTTCGATCCGAACCATACTCATAAGGGGTTGCCATATACAGCTTGCCAGTGGAGATCACATTTTCAATATACCCGCCCTTCATGGGTTGGACATTTGGATTAGGGAAAACGGGATGAATATTGTTATAGTCCCAATCAAAATGGTGCTGTACCCTAGGACCTTGAGAGGGAAAGCTTTGGACTTGATCCCTAGGTAAAACTTGCTCGATGCCAATATCCCCGATCTTGGCTAGCGGGTCGCTGTTTAAAATCTCTGGGTCATTCCCGCGGTTATCTGTAGGGTTTTCAGCAATAGAAGGGCTTTCTTGATGGATCCGAGGGGAGTCGTTGGTACAAGCAGTCAAAATCCATAGCATAAAAAGTAAATACATCCATTTTCTCATGACCAGCCTTCTTTCTACTCGTTGTACAAGTTGTAAAACCAGTTATAGAATGCCCAGAGACATCGCTTGTGTTACAAAAAGGAAAGAGAATTTTTAAACGCTAGAGCTATAAAAATTATGAGATGTCCGAAAAGCCTCTCGGGGATGTACAAGCTGGCATCGGAGAGTGAGGCGAAATATCGGTTAATCGCAGAAAATGCGCTTGATCTTATCGCTATCATGAATTGCCAAAAGAGGGTCACATTTATTTCTCCTTCCCATGAAGCGGTTTTGGGCTACCATCCGGAAGAGCTATTAGGAAGGGATCTTTCCTTCTTAATTCACCCGGATGACTTTGAGAGACTGAGATCAGGGATCAACGCGATGTTTCAGCATCAAACCTTCTCCACGCTTGAATATCGCAGTCAGCATAAGGATGGAAGCTGGGTGCACCTAGAGTCCCGATGCATGCCCGTGACAGGAGAAGATCAGCATATTGAACACCTGGTTATCGTCAGTCGGGATATAACGGAAAGGAAGCAAGCCGAAGAGCTTCTGCTGCGCTCGGAAAACCTATCGGTAGTGGGTGAGTTAGCCGCAGGTGTCGCCCACGAAATCCGCAATCCGTTAACCACGCCCACGTCTGGGAGAACCATTTTACACCCTAAAAGAGAAGGGCACAGGACTCGGTTTAATGATCTCCCAAAAAATTATTAAGGAGCATCAAGGGACGTTGCAAATCGAGAGTAAGGTAAGAGAAGGAACAAAGGTTGATACGGCTCCCTGCAGAAGGAGCAAAGAGGAAGGAACAGCCCCTGTAAGTTAAGGGGCTTTTTTTATTATGGTAATTTCTATACTATTAATGCGCTGAAGTACATATGGTTTAAAAGGAATATGGCAAGTCATTGTCCAATACTTAATGGGAAAATATGTGTAATTCGGAGGATCTATGATAAATAATCTAGATTTTGCAGAACATCAACTGTTTGCCCAAGCCTTCAAATATGCACCTATTGGAATGGCGTTATTATCCATTGAAGGGCATTGGTTGCACGTGAATTCATCACTAAGTCAAATTCTCGGTTATTCGGAATCAGAACTCGCTGAACTCACTTTTCAGGACATCACCCATCCTGATGATTTAAGCCGATCCATTCAGCTTAGGGAACGATTTTTATTTGAAGAGTTGAATACCTATCAAGTGGAGAAACGATATATTCATAAAAATGGGTTTGATGTCTGGATCTCTTTAACGCTATCCATCGTGAGGGATGAAAGCAAAAGACCTTTATTTTTCATGGCACAGTTCAGGGAAATGAGCAGTACGAAAGAAAGGGCTGGGGAGCTGATAGAGAAGGTAGAACAACTGGAGTCTTTTCTTGAAAATAGTGCAGACGCGATTTGGATGGTCGACTTAAATGATACGATTTTGGAAGTTAACCCTACCTTTGAAGAGATGTTTGGCTGGTCACAGAAAGAAATAAAAGGAAAAAAGCTTCCCATGATTCCTGACTTTCTCTGGGATGTCATGGACAAAATCCATCAAGGGATCAAAAGGGGAGAAACCGTGGTTGGCTTTGAAACCATCCGCAAGAGAAAAGACGGGTCATTGCTGGACGTGGAGGCCACGTTATCTCCGATCCGTGATCGTAAGGGAATCATTGTCGGGATGACAGGGATATGCCGTGATATCACGAGAAGAAAGCAGGCGGAAGAAGAACTGAAATCGAAAACCGAGCAGCTCGAGTCTTTTATTGAAAATAGTGCAGACGCGATCTGGATGGTTGATATAAACGATAAGATCATAAATGTCAATCCGACGTTCGAAAAGCTGTTTGGCTGGAAAGCCGGAGAGATAAAAGGGGAAAAATTGCCTTTGGTTCCTCCTTTTCTTCAAGAAGCCATGGACAAAATTCATCAAGGGATCAAAAGGGGAGAAACCGTGGTTGGCTTTGAAACCATCCGCCAGAGAAAAGATGGTACTTTACTGGATGTGGAGGCCACGTTATCTCCGATACGTAATCGTAAGGGGAACATTGTCGGTATGACAGGGATATGCCGTGACGTGACCCCAAGAAAGCGTGCGGAAGAGGAACTTAAAGCGAAGACCACGCAGCTCGAGTCTTTTATCGAGAACAATGCGGATGCTATACTTATTTTTAATAACGAAGGGACCGTAGAGAGGATCAATGCCACATTTGAAAAAACATTTGGGTACCCTAGGGAAGCTATCATGGGTATGGAATGGCAACATCTCCCCATTATTTCTGGGGAATACTTAGATGAGGCCCGGAGAATTTTCGAAGAGGCAGAGAATGGACAGTCGGTTGTCGGCTTAGAAATGATAGGGAAACAGATGAATGGGGAAAGTTTGAACCTGTTAGTTACGAGTTCGCCTATTCTCGACGGGAAAGGAATGCAAGATGGCTGGTCTGTTACGTTGAGGGATATTACCAATTGGAAGCAAGCTCAAGAACTTCTCCAAAACTCCGAGAAGTTGTCGGTGGCCGGGCAATTGGCTGCTGGAATCGCTCATGAGATCAGGAATCCGATGACTTCCATTAAAGGATTTATCGATTTGATGAAAGCTGGCTTTGGGGAAAAGAAGAAATATTTTGATATTATGTCGTCTGAAATTGAGCGAATTGAATTGATTCTCAGTGAACTTTTAATCCTAGCCAAACCGCAATCGATAAAATATGAGCGAAAAGACATCAGAGTCTTGTTAAGTCAGGTTTTAACCCTTTTAGATACCCAAGCGATCCTTAACAATGTTCAATTTGTGACCGAATTTAAGCCCGGTGTCACCCATATTTACTGTGATGAAAATCAACTGAAGCAGGTGTTTATCAACTTCGTCAAGAATTCCATTGAATCGATGCCAAATGGCGGGATCATTACGATCCAAGTTAATGGAAATAGCCAGGAAGAGATGTTGATTCGTCTTACTGACCAGGGCTGTGGTATCCCGAAGGAAGTACTTTCCAAGCTTGGGCAACCCTTCTATACAACAAAGGAAAAAGGCACAGGTTTAGGCTTTATGGTAAGTAAACAAATCATCGAAAATCATTCCGGTCAAATCCATGTGGAAAGCGAATTAGGCCAAGGAACAACGATTGAAATAAAGCTTCCCCTATGGTCCTCCTAATTGTCAGACCAGTCAAAAAAGCCTTGCGGTTAACCTTAACCTCAAGGCTTATGATTATCTATTCCTGACTAACTGATGAAGGTCCGGTGCTATCGGTATTTGTTCCAGCTATCCATGCTTTATCATGATGTTGGCCGTATCTTCTGCGAATAAAGCGATTTCCCCCGATAAGCGAGAATAAACACATTGGGTTTACATTGATTTAATAAATACAATCCAAATTATGAAATTATAATATTAAGTTATCAATAGTATAACTAAATGTTATATTATGTGCAGAAAAAGGAATTAACATAAATAAACCCTCTACTTAACATCTTGTAGAGGTTTTTTTATCGTTCCTTCATTCTTATGCTCCTTTATTTTTTGTGGTTCTTGCTGTAATTCAACGTGTCATTTAAACGCTTTGTTTTCTTCTCCATTAACTTTTGAGCAGTGGCACCGAACAGGAAATTTAGATTGAACATGTTTCATTCCTCCATTTTTTTATTCTCTCTTATGGTATACAGTATACCAGTTAATGATAATCAGTGTCAACTATGAAGTTGTGGAGACTGATGTCAATAAAATCGATTTCCGTTTAAAGGGCTGGCGGAAGGATTGGGGGATAACCGGAGTTTTTCCGCTTATCCTACTTTTTAATAGAAAAAGATCAAAATAAGCGGATTTTCTCCTGAATCTATTTGACATCTTACCTAGCAACCGAGGTGATGGTAACATACGCGCGATCATGTTCATTATGAAGAATATCCCGGACAAAAGATTATGCGATCACGTCCATGTCTAAATTAATCATCACGATCATAATCGGATCATGATGTGCCATTATGATGATAATCAGTTGCCTGTTACCGTTTAGTAAGGGCTTCTCGATCTATTGCTCGTGGCGGTTGTTCCATCCAACCGTGTTTCATCATGAGATATGCACCATCTTCGGCATAAAGTAGGATTTCAGGTAATAGCCTTGTTTAGTTGAGGAATTCAGCACAAATGCCAGGACAGACTTGGCCTCGCTATCTTCCGCCTTCGCCAAAAAGTATTTTAAGACACAAATGGCCATGCTGTTTGATACATATGTACTCTAAAGGGTTGTAATTTCAGCCGAGGTAAGCGGCCCTTTTTCTGTATCCAACATTGTCCCTCCATTCCAGACTGCCATCTGTTTATAGGTTTCCCAAGAAATAGGCAGGTAGTCATGGAACATGATCTCGAAATATAATAAAACCCCGATGAAGGGGGTTAGGGAGGAGACATGAAATGTCTCCTTGTGTACAAATTAGTATGCCCAACCTGTTTTAACAACGATGACAAGCAAGACGTAGAGAACTAGAATAAACGCGATACTGCTTCCATAAACTCCTGCACCACATGCACTCATTTATCATTCACTCCTTTTATCGAGTATACTCTATCATATGAGAAACCTAGGAAGATGTATGGGCCGTTGTCCTAGTCATTCGCGGAAGTTAGAAATCTTTATCTTACCATAAGTCTTATAGATAGCAAGGGCTATCGATTTAACGATCGATAGCCCTTGTTCGTTGGGTTTAGTATGCCCACCCTGTGTTTACAACAATGACAAGCAAGACATAGAGAACCAGAATAAACGCAATGCTACTTCCATAAACTCCTGCACTCATTATCATTCACTCCTTTTAACGAGGATACTTTATCATATGAGAAACGTGGGAAGATGTATGGGCCGCTGTCCTAGTCATTCGTAAGAATTGGAATTTTTTATAAATAAAAAGAAACGGTGGATGTTTTCACCGTTTCTTTTCGAAGGGCAAATCCATGAGCGTTTCTGGTTGGCTTGGAGGAGTAATATATAATATGTCAATAAAATGGAGTTGTCTTAGACAAATATGGATAATAATAAAAAAATGGAAAGGGCTGTAGACTTTTCTCCCAACAGCCCTTATTCATTAGATTAATATGCCCAACCTGTTTTGACAACAATGACAAGCAAGATATAAAGCACCAGAATAAACGCGATGCCACCACCGTATCCAACAGCGCTCATGTGATTCACTCCCTTCAACTGAGGATAATTTATCATATGTAAAAAGAAGGACAATGTTTGGGCGGGTGTTCTTTTAATAAGCCCAAATCAAATAGAAATGGATTGCAAACTATTTTTTTAAAAAAGAAGTGAATCAAAAAAACTATGGCAGATTTTCTTCCATACTAAAGTTTATTGGGATTACTTCACACTACAGAAGGACATCATAACCTTATCTTCAGTGGATGAATAAAAGGAGGTTTGGATATAATGTCTGATTGCTGTGTTTATTGTGGTGAGGAATTGTCTTTGTTTGAGAAAAACCGTAGCGAATGTTGGAATTGTCAGGATATTATGTCTGTAACCTATTCGGACGATCTGGAAGAACAGGAATAATGGATGATTTTTAGAAAAGCATTCATCGATTTATCAACCAAGAAAAAAGCAGGAGAATCCTGCTTTTTCCTTTATGCCTCGCTTAACTCTTTTTTAAGGAAGAGATGAGAATATGGTCTAATTCAGTTTCAGATTGAAAGTTAGGATGACTGATCGAGAGAGGGAAAAAGACCGGCGACCGTAGTTGAATAACTATGTATTTGTTGGAAAAAGTAATGTACAAACGAAAAGAAATGCTGAGGATAAAGAGGTAACCAAAGATGAGTGTTTCGCTTTCTAATCCAAAATTTGATTTACATACCCATCACGATCGATGTGGACACGCACGGGGAAAGATTCGCGATTATATTGAAGCAGCGATTGAGAAAGGCTTGAATATTATTGGGATAGCTGATCACTCGCCGTATTTCACAAGTAAGGAGGATCAACCTTTTCCCCACATCGCGATGGGGAAAAGTCAATTTCCTGAATACATAAATGAAGTGCTGCAGCTGAAACAATTGTATAGAGAAAAAATTGAAGTTCTGCTAGGGGTTGAGTCAGACTTTTTGCCGGAGCATGTAGAAAGTTATCGTAGGCATTATGATAGTTATCCGTTTGATTATATTATTGGGTCGGTTCATCATGTGGATGGAATCAATATATTTAAAAAAGATCGCTGGGACGGGCTTACGAAACAAGAAAAAATACGGACAAAAGAAACCTACTATAACCTGATTGATCAGTCAGCTCGAAGTGGAATGTTCCAAATCCTTGGTCATATTGATGCTATAAAGGGATTCTATCCTTCCTTTTCAGGGATCCAAACGGCAGCAGTCGAATATACATTAAAAGTGATTGGAGAATGCGATATAGCTATCGAGATCAATACATCCGGCAAAACCAAAGATGTGGGCGGCTGGTATCCATCGGATGATATTTTAGAGATTGCAAGACACTACGGGGTAAAAGTTACCTTTGGATCTGATGCCCATGATCCAGAACGAGTGGGGGACGAGTTTGACTTGGTTCGACAGCATCTCAAGGAAATTGGATTTTCTGAATGGGTATATTTTAAGCAGAAGAAGAGATGTTTTGTACCCCTATAAGGGATAAAAAGCACCTTGGTTCTAGGAGCCGTTTTGTTAACCGGTTGGAGTATTGGACTGGAAAGCACAGCTGAAATGGGGAGAGGTGAAAAGAAAGACGCAGTCCTTAAACAAGCAAAAGAGGGTGTCTTAAAATAGAGTCTAGGTGGATGCCAATTGAATAGTGGCAGAAACCAATGAATGAACTAGTGCCCATGTCCCATGGATTGGACTTGAGGATTCACAATGTTGGTGACATGTTAATTCTAAAAAATGATTCATACGTGAAAAGGGCCTGGTGTATCATACCTGGCCCTGATCCTCTCTCATAGGAGGTTTATTGCTCATTTTTAACTTTACCTGTAGAGTTTCGGATAATAAGTTCCGGAAGCAGTACGATCCCTTGTTTTAATTTTGATTTTCCCTCGATTTCTTCAATTAACAGATCCACCACGTAGTCGCACATGGCTTCAACGGGCTGGACTATGGTTGTCAAAGGGGGGTCTATACTTTTCGACAGTAAAGTATAATCGAATCCCACAACCGAGAGGTCATCGGGTATCTGCAGTTTTCTTTTCCGTATGGACATCGTCGCCCCTATTGTTAAAACTTCGCTACAAGCTAGGATGGCCGTAGGTGGTTGGGAGAGGCTCAACAACTCATCCGTCAAGTGTTCTGCACTATCCGAACTGGAATCTGATATCATGATCAGGCTTTTTTCTGCTTTAAAGCCCCTATCTAGCATCGCTTGCTTATAACCTTCAATCCGTTCCCTGCTACTATTTGCATCTTCTGCAATCACTGCAACTCTTTCGTGTCCAAGAGAGAGAAGATGGGTGGTAGCTTGGTACCCGCCCATGTAATCATCTACCTTTACACTATTAATAGAGAGTGAACGGTGAGACTCCATCAGCAGGGAAACGGGAAATCCTTCATCTACCAAACCTTGTATCACATCTAGGTTTTCGAACGCACCGGCGAGTATAAATCCATCCAAACCCCTCTGTTTTAATGACGATACGTAACTGGCTTCTTTATCCTTTGTAAAATTAGTGGTGCAGATGACGAGATGGTGCCCCTTTTCATGGGCACGTTCCTCTATTTTTATAGCCATTTCAGTAAGGAAAGGATTTGACAGGTCGGGGAGCAAGAATCCGATCATGAATGCTTTCTTAGCTGATGGATCCGCTGCAGGGACACTTGGCCTTCCAGTCCAATCGTTCATCGCCTTCTTTACCTTGTCTTTCGTTTTCTTGCTTACTGAAAGGTTGTTTATTACCTTGTAAACAGTGGCGGTAGACACACCAGCCTCCTTTGCCACGTCATAGATTGTCGGTTTCATAGCAAGGTTCCTTCTTTCTAGTCATGATGCCCTTAAGCTTTAATGTCCAATGATGAGGAATTCCTCAAGCTCTTTAAAGAGAGGTTTGAAGTTTACATTGTCGGGAATAACCAATGTGAGGGGTTCATTGAGTTTCAGGACATAAAGACCTAGAATGGATTTTGCATCAGCCATTCCGCTTTTGCTGTGAATCCAGATGTCGAAGTCATAGTCAGAAGCGATTTTATTGATTTTTTCGATCCCTTTAATGTCCTTAACTTTTATTGGGGTAATCATTTTGAACATCCTCTCCGTAATCATATTTGCTCAAGGGAACAATTCAAAAAATTAATAAGATAATATTAATATACTAGATGTTAATAATATAATCAAGTAATCGATTACCCTTAATGTGGTAGTGCATATAATTGGTTGATTTCATTTGAGTGGTTTCTTCGCTATAATAATTGATAAGCCATTGTATATATGTATTGTGGGGTTGTTCCCATTTTGCTCATAAAATAAAATATCTTTTGAAAGCGTGTGATATTGTGTCTGCGAAATCTACCATCTATGATGTGGCAAGGGAAGCTGGGGTATCAACAGCAACGGTTTCAAAAATCATTAACAATAAGGGACGAATCAGTGAAAAGACGAAGCAAAAGGTCTTGAAAATTATGGAGGAGCTCAACTTTCACCCCAATGTACTAGCATCAGCAATGAAGGGTAAATCAACGTATTCGATTGCCTTTCTTATTCCTGATGTCGACAACCCTATCTATGCGAAATACCTCAAGCATATAGAAAATCGCAGCCAGGAGTTGGGTTATAATATTGTAATGTGCAGTACCGGCAACGATCCGGATAAAGAAGCAAGGCATATTGCCGTCATGCGGCAAAAACAAGTCGATGGGTTTATCATTGCCGACAAATTTAATAACTTGGCCCTTCTGGAGGGATTGATTGCCGAAGGATTTCCTGTTTCTCTCTTTGCTCATGAAAGAGCAGATTTTTCAGTAGACAGCGTCACGGTGGACGATTTTTTAGGTGGTTATCAAGCAACGAAACATTTGTTATCTTTGGGGCATAGAGAAATTGGTCTAGTCGCTGAAGAATCCGTCAGCAGTCGGGATCGTATTCGAGGATATCGAAAGGCCTTGCTGGAGGAAGGGGTAGAGTGTGATAAGAGCCTAGTGGTCCGGATGGCTGACCCGACGATCGAAGGAGCGAAGGTTCATGCTGGAAAGCTGCTGGATCGGGAGGCAAGACCTACTGCCATTTTCGGATATAACGATGTCACGGCGATAGGGGCTATGATGGCAGCGAAAGAACGCGGATTGCGGATTCCGGATGAGCTGTCAGTGATCGGCTATGACAATACATCTCTTTGCACGATTGTAGAACCGCCCCTAACCTCGATTGATATGCCAGTAGAGGAACTAGGGAGAAAAGTAATGGACTTATTAGTGGGGAAGATTGAAGGGAAGGAAAAAACAAAACAACGAATTCGCCTGCTGCCCAAGCTTATAATCCGACAATCTACCGCACCTTTTAAAGAAAATAACCTTGATTAGGAATAGCAATCAAGGTTATTTTTGTCAAATTAATTACTATATCAAGTTTTGTGGTACAATTTCAAGAGGTAAAAATATTGAGAAAAAGATAAAAATAATGATTGAATTTTGTAAGAACTTATCTTAAAATAGGTTTTAACAAGGTCATCGATTACCCAAAGAGATCAGGAACTATAAAGCAATATATAAGCTTTATATTTTTTTCTTTAATAGGGTAATCGATTAACTTAAAATCAATAGAAAGAAGGATTGGTTTTGAAAAAGACGACCATCGGAATTATTGGGACAGGAAGAATTGGGAGATTACATGCAGAGAATTTAATCCGTTTTCCAGAAGTAAAGATAAAAGCGGTTTCAGGTGTTTGGGTCTAAAGGATGTGTAACCGTATCCAATGATCATCCGAACACGGCCCAACTATCGACAAGCGAAGCGGTTTATCAAGATAAGCCCATGTATTTCTTCCTTGAAAGATATCAGCAAGCTTATATTGATGAAACGAAGGCGTTTATCTCTTCGATCCAACATGATGAGCAGCCGCCTGTTGATGGCAATGATGGTTTGCAAGCGGAATTGCTGGGTCATGCGGCTAAGAGATCCTGGGCAGAAAAGAGAACGGTAAAAATTTTCAATCTGCTGGAAGAATTAAAAGTTAAGGTATAATTTTAATTTAGAGTCAAATTAAGCGCTTACGTTTGATTTTCTTCTTAGACACTCGTTTGTTTAAGTGAAAATATAAAATCCTAATAAATAATAGGGGGCTAATTAAATGAAGGTGCAAAAGATGTTTAGTATGATTTTGACGTCCGCTTTAACCATCGGCTTATTAGCAGGTTGTGGATCATCATCGAGTGAACCAGCGAGCGAAGCGCCTAAAACCGATCAAGCTGCAGCTAAAGATTCTATCGTGATTGGGGCTGCGATGCCTGTATTCGATGACAAGTGGCTGACCTACTTGTATGATGAGATTAATAAATATGACAAGGAACATGATGATGTGGAAGTGAAGATGGTAGATGCGAAAAATGATTCCGGGAAGCAGTTATCTCAGGTTGAAACGTTCGTGGCCCAAGGTGTAGACGCTATCATTATCAATCCGGTGGATACAAGCGCGGTAGGACCGATGGTGGATGCTGCCAATGCTGCTAATGTTCCAGTTGTGATAGTAAACAGAATGCCTGGCGATGACGTGTTGAGCAAAATCTATGCTTATGTAGGATCCGAATCTACACAAGCGGGAACCATGCAAATGGAAAAAGTAGTTGAGCTGTTGGGCGGGAAAGGGAATGTTGCTATCCTGACAGGCGAGCTTGGATCTGAATCTCAGATCAAGAGAACCCAAGGAAACAAGGACATCCTTGCGAAGAACCCGGATATAAAATTGGTTCGCGAGCAAACAGCCATGTACCAAAGAGCAGAAGGCATGAAGGTTATGGAAAACTGGATTCAATCTGGCGATCAGCTAAATGCGATCGTAGCGAACAATGATGAAATGGCGATTGGAGCAATTATGGCTCTAGAGGCTGCAGGTAAATTGGATGGTGTGGTAGTTGCCGGTATTGATGGTACACCGGATGCATTAGAGTATGTGAAGTCTGGGAAATTGAATGTATCCGCTTTCCAGGATCCGATGGGACAAGGGAAAGGTGCGATTGAAGCGGCAGTTAAAGCGGCAAAAGGCGAAAAGCTGGAAGGTGCTGAAGGCAATATCGTGAATGTACCTTTTGAATTGATCACGAAAGAAAACGTAGAAACATATATCCAAAAATGGCAGTAATCATCTAAGCTTGGGTTGAGGAGCCGCTCCATAAGGCACTGGCTCCTCCTACCTAACCAAAGGGAGGCGGGAATCAAGTGGCTTCTGATTATATATTGGAATTGAACAATATTACCAAAGAATTTCCTGGCGTAAAAGCATTGGACAACATCCAGCTGAAGATCAGAAAAGGATCCGTCCATGCGTTGATGGGAGAAAACGGAGCGGGTAAATCGACTCTAATGAAGATTATCTTTGGGATCTATACTCCTGATGCCGGAACCATTAAGTTTAAAGGACAAGAAATTAAGCTTGCTGGACCGAAAGATGCGCTAAGTCGCGGGATTTCCATGATCCATCAAGAGTTAAGCCCGGTCCCGGACATGACGGTGGCCGAAAATATTTACCTGGGCAGAGAACCTGTCATCGGGAAATTTGGTTGGGTCAACAATAAGAAGATGGCCAATGATGCAAAAGCTTTGTTTGAATCCTTAAATATCAACATTGATCCGAATACAAAAATGAGAGATTTAAGTATCGCCAATATGCAAATGATTGAGATCGCTACAGCTATCTCTTATAATGCGGACCTTATTATTATGGATGAGCCCACATCGGCCATCACCGATAAAGAGGTAGATCACTTATTTGAAATCATACGTTCCTTGCAGAAAAAAGGCATTTCTATTATTTATATCTCACACAAAATGGATGAAATATTTAAGATCTGCGACGAAATTACGGTGTTTCGAGATGGGCAATACATTGGCACCAAAGAAGCGAAAGATTTGGATCAAGATTCCCTCATTCAAATGATGGTTGGTAGAGAAATCAAGCAAGTGTTTCATAAAGAAAAGGCGGAAATAGGCGAAGTTGCGCTTTCGGTCAAGAATCTAACCCGAAACGGGAAATTCAGAAATGTAAATTTCGAAGTGCGTAAAGGTGAAATCCTTGGAATCGCCGGATTAATGGGTTCAGGGAGAACCGAAATCATTGAAAGTGTTTTTGGGATCGACCCTCCGGATTCCGGTGAGGTCTTCGTTAAGGGCCAAAAGGTAAATATCAAGTCACCGCAGGATGCTATTAATTATAAAATCGGATTATTAACCGAGGATCGTAAATTAACAGGAGCATTCCTCCCATTATCGATTAAGGAAAATATGATTATTTCCAACTTGGATCTATTTATTGGCGGGGGATTGGTCAATAGTAAGAAAGTGGAGACGATCTGCAATGAGCAGGTCAAACGATTGAACATAAAAACCCCTCATATTGATCAATTGATCATGAACTTAAGCGGCGGTAATCAGCAGAAGGTTCTGCTGGCCCGTTGGCTGCTGAACGATCCTGATGTCCTGATCCTGGATGAGCCTACACGAGGGGTTGACGTAGGAGCAAAATCAGAAATCCATAAACTCATGTCCAAGTTGGCCGATGAAGGCAAGGCGATTATCATGATCTCTTCGGAAATGCCGGAAATTCTAGGGATGAGCGATCGCGTGATTGTCATGCACGAAGGGATGATGAAGGGCGAGCTGGAACGGGCAGAGGCTACGCAAGAAAAGATTTTGGAAGTGGCTTATAGATAGGATTTCATCTTAAGGAGGTTAAGTATGAATAGTAATCTGCAAGAAAGCGTAGGGACCGCACAAGTTGTAGCTGGCCGCGACTGGAAAAAAACAGCCGGTCAGATCTTTAGCAAGTATGGGATTTTCCTGATATTTATTGCCATGGTTGTTCTGGTATCCATCCTCACTCCAGCATTTCTTAGTTCGCAAAATCTGATCAACGTCGTTCGCCAAATATCGTTCATCGGTATCGTGGCCATGGGTGTGACGATGGTTATTATCACTACCGGAATTGACCTTTCATCCGGATCGGTCATCGCCCTTGTTTCTGTCATTACGGCTAGCTTCGCCCAAGGGGATCATCCTCTTATCCTGGCGCTTGTACTCGGTCTTGGAGTAGGGGCTTTGGCTGGATTCATCAACGGGACGATCTCCGCAAAAGGTGCGATTCCTCCATTTATCGCAACGCTTGGAATGATGATCGCGGCTCGAGGACTGGCTTTGCTTTACAGTGACGGAAGACCTATTGGCGGTTTGTCTGAATCCTTCTTGTTCATCGGCCAAGGTGAGATCGCAGGAATTCCTGTTCCTATTATTATCTTTGTCATTATGGGAATCATTTCTCACTTGATGTTAAGTAAAACCAAATTCGGTAAGTATACGTATGCGATCGGCGGTAACGAACAAGCAGCAAGAATATGCGGGATCAACGTTGATCGATACAAAATTATGATTTATACCTATGCTGGCTTCCTTTCGGCGCTTGCTGGAATCATGCTAACGTCAAGAATTAGTGCAGGGCAACCAAGTATGGGTGTCATGTATGAGTTGGACGCCATTGCGGCAGCGGTAATCGGTGGAACAAGCTTATCCGGCGGTATCGGTACGATTCCCGGAACCATTATTGGTGCCTTGATCATCGGTGTATTAAATAACTCTTTGGACTTGATGAACGTATCTTCCTATTGGCAGCAAATTCTAAAGGGCGGAATCATTGTAACGGCTGTATTGATCGATTCCCGCAAAAATAAGAAGAAGAAGTAGAAGGAGAAAATGATATGAACAAACAGGTGAAACCTGGGGAGACCCGAGTGGCCGTCTTATCTACGATTACGCTAATCTCAACGTTCGGAGGGCTTCTCTTCGGATACGACACAGGTGTCATCAATGGCGCATTGCCTTTTATGTCTGAAGAAGATCAGCTCAATCTCAACTCATTCACACAGGGGCTCGTCGCGAGTTCACTTCTATTGGGAGCCGCGTTCGGTGCGGTGTTCGGCGGCCGATTGTCAGACTACAATGGCCGTCGGAAAACCATTCTTTATCTAGCCGTGTTATTTTTTATTGCTACACTGGGATGTACTCTTGCCTCAAACGTTACGGTTATGGTTATCTTTCGTTTTCTGCTCGGTCTGGCTGTAGGAGGGGCATCGGTCACGGTACCGACCTATCTTGCGGAAATGTCACCCGCTGAGAGACGGGGGCGAATGGTTACCCAGAACGAACTGATGATTGTTTCCGGACAACTATTAGCCTTCATCTTTAACGCCATCATTGGCAACGTATTGGCTGACAGTGCTCATGTTTGGCGGTACATGCTTGTCATTGCGGCACTTCCAGCGATTTTCCTGTTCTTTGGCATGATCAAAGTCCCAGAGAGCCCGCGTTGGCTTGCATCAAAAGGAAAAAATAAGGAAGCCCTGCATGTCCTCCGACAGATACGCGAGGAGAACCGGGCAAAATTGGAATTCAATGAAATTAAGGCAGCCTTCGCGGAAGAGTCGGGGACCAAGAAAGCAACCTTTAAGGATCTGACTGTGCCCTGGGTGCGCCGTATTGTATTTCTTGGGATTGGGATTGCCATTGTGCAGCAAATTACAGGTGTTAACTCCATTATGTACTATGGTACTGAAATTCTTAAAGATGCTGGGTTTCAAACCGAAGCGGCACTTATCGGCAATATTGCAAATGGTGTGATCTCCGTTTTAGCGACTTTCCTAGGGATCTGGCTCCTTGGCAAGATTGGCCGTCGCCCCATGCTTCTGGGAGGCCTAATAGGAACGACGACTTCACTTTTGCTCATTGGGGTGTTTTCACTGATGCTTGAAGGGTCTGCTGCACTTCCGTATATTGTGCTGGCTCTGACAGTCATGTTTCTTGCTTTCCAGCAGGGAGCTATTTCGCCGGTAACATGGCTCATGCTCTCAGAAATATTTCCATCGCGCTTGCGGGGTCTCGGAATGGGCGTAACCGTTTTTTGCCTGTGGATCGTGAACTTCCTTATTGGCTTTGCGTTTCCGGTATTACTCGATCAGGTTGGCTTGTCTACAACATTCTTCGTTTTCGTAGCTCTTGGGCTTGGAGCCGTCACATTCGTAATGAAATACTTGCCAGAGACCAAGGGGCTAACACTTGAGCAGCTAGAACATCACTTCCGTACCTATGATGAACGAGGTGCCAAGATAGAGGTAATAAGCAAGGTCCAGTAACGCGGTACCATGTAAGCGGCTACTACACTGATTATTTGAATAAGCTGATGTTAATGCAAGTTCATGAATATTAGGTTGTTCAATACTATTTTAAAGAATTTAAAAACTATGGTTGAAACATAATGAACTTAGGAGTAATATAAAAGCAAGAGATAGGGTTATCGATTACCCACCACTACTTCTACTAGAATGCCGGAGGGAAAACAAGATGAAAGTAGCATTTAATCAAGCAACAACGTTGAACAATTCAACATTAAAGCAGGACTTGGAATTATGTGAAAAGCACGGGTATGAACTCATTGAAATTCGCTTTGACAAGCTGAGAGAGTACTTGGAAGATCAAACGGTAGAAGATCTCAAAGCTTTCTTTGACAATAACCGGATTAAGCCCTTCGCTTTTAATGCCCTCGTATTTATCAATTATCGGGATGAAGCGGGTTTCCAAGAAATAAAGGATGAATTGCTATTCGCGTGCAAGATCGGTGAAATTATTAATTGCAAAACGGTAATTGCGGTTCCTAATTTGGACGTCGGTGATTTTACGAAGGATCAAATCAAAGAAGAAACCGTTAGAGCCCTTCAAGAGCTATCCGATATTGCTCAACCTTATGGCGTTAGGCTTGCGCTAGAGTTTATCGGATATCCGAACTGCTCGGTGAATACATTTGGCCAGGCGTATGACATCGTTAAAGAAACGAACCGGGATAATGTAGGGGTTGTTTTGGATTGCTTCCATTTCCATGGCATGGGTTCGCGGATTGAAGATTTAAAGAAGTCGGATGCTGAGAAGATCTTTGTTTTCCATATTGATGACTGCGAAGATTTGCCTATCGGCGCTTTAAGAGATCACCATCGCGTATGGCCAGGTGATGGAGCGGTCGATCTGGATGCGATTTTAAGCACGTTGAAAGATATAGGCTATAGCGATATGGTATCCATAGAATTATTTAGACCGGAGTATTGGGAATGGGATGCTGAAAAAACGATTCAAGTCGGCAAGGAAAAAACAGAAAAAGCGATCAGCGAGTATTTTGAAGTAGAATAATTCATCTTAACTATTTCTTTCTTTTTCAAGGGTAATCGATTACCCTTATTTATAAGAGAGATTACCCTACTATAAAAAGATAAGGTGTGAAAGAATTCGGATGAAAACGATACGTTTAACAACCGCTCAAGCACTTGTTAAGTTTTTAAATCAACAGTACGTGGAATTCGATGGGGTGCAGCAAAGGTTCGTCAAAGGGATTTTTACCATCTTTGGCCACGGGAATGTTTTGGGGATGGGGCAAGCGCTAGAAGAAGATGCAGGTGAGCTGGAGGTTTACCAAGGGCGAAACGAACAAGGGATGGCACATGCCGCTGTCGCCTTTGCCAAGCAAAAGCATCGCAAGCAAATTATGGCTTGCACCTCTTCTGTCGGTCCTGGCGCTGCCAATATGGTAACCGCTGCAGCGACTGCTTCGGCGAATAGTATTCCTGTCTTGCTGCTGGTCGGCGATACGTTTGCCACTAGACAGCCAGACCCTGTGCTGCAGCAAATCGAGCACTATCATGACTTGACGATTACAACTAACGATGCCTTCCGGGCAGTCAGCAAGTTTTGGGATCGGGTGAATCGCCCTGAGCAATTAATGACGGCAATGATCCAGGCGATGCGTGTGCTAACCGATCCAGCCAATACGGGGGCGGTTACCATAGCCCTTCCGCAAGATGTGCAAGGAGAAGTCTATGACTATCCGGAGTATTTCTTCAAAAAGCGTGTCCACCGCATTGAACGCCGGGTGCCGAGCGAATCGGATCTGAGGGATGCAACAGAGCTGATTAAAGAAAAGAAAAAACCGATTATTATCTGCGGCGGAGGTGTTCGCTACTCCGAGGCGGCAGATTCCCTCCGGCAGTTTGCCGAAAAATTCAATATTCCTTATGCGGAAACCCAAGCGGGCAAAAGTGCAATTGAAAGCTCGCATGCGTACAACTTAGGTGGAATCGGGGTTACAGGCAACTTAGCTGCCAATCTGATTGCAAAAGAGGCGGACCTTGTGATTGGAGTCGGAACCCGCTATTCGGATTTTACAACAGGTTCGAAATGGCTGTTTCGGGATGCGGACGTCTTAACGATTAATGTCTCGGAGTTCCAAGGCTATAAGCTGGATGCGGTAAAGATTGCCGCAGATGCGAAATTAGCTTTGGATGCTCTGGCGGCAGAGCTTGAACAGATTGGATATCAGGCAGCGTATACGGATGAAATTCAATCCGTAAAGGATGCGTGGAAAGCAGAATTGAACCGCTTGCATCACAACCGCTTTGAGGCAGAAGGGTTTCAATCTGAGTTTCCGGGACAGTTGGATCACGTATTGCCCGAATTCAAGGCACAGTTTGAATCCAGCCTCACCCAAACGAGCGTCATTGGTTTAGTAAACCAACTGATCGATGAAGATGCGATCATTATTGGGGCGGCAGGAAGCCTGCCGGGTGACCTGCACAGAATGTGGGAAAACCGTCAGCCGAATACCTACCATTTAGAATATGGTTACTCCTGCATGGGGTATGAAGTATCCGGTGCGCTAGGCATCAAAATGGCGGAACCGGAAAAAGAGGTCTATGCGATGGTAGGGGATGGCAGCTACCTGATGCTCCACTCCGAATTGGTAACCAGTCTGCAGGAACGGAAAAAAATCAATGTGGTGCTGTTTGACAATGCGACGTTTGGCTGCATTAACAATTTGCAGATGAACAACGGCATGGGCAGCTTTGCTACGGAATTCCGCTACCGCAACCCGGAAACCGGCCGCTTGGACGGAGATTTCCTGAAAATCGACTACGCGCAAAGCGCAGCAGGGTATGGAGTAAAAACCTACAAGGTTCATAGCTTAGAAGAATTGAAAGAAGCGATTGAGGATTCAAAGAAACAAACGGTTTCTACTTTAATAGATATCAAAGTTCTGCCGAAAACGATGTGCAACGATTATGAACAATGGTGGCATGTAGCTGTTGCGGGAGTTTCCAAGAGCCCGACGGTTCAACAGGCTCATCAGCGAAAAGAAGATACAAGAAAGCAGGCAAGACAGTACTAATACCCAAGGGAGAATTCAACATGTTTAGTGTAGATAAGGTTAAATTGGGGATTGCCCCGATCGCTTGGACAAATGATGACATGCCAGAGCTGGGAAAGGAAAACAGCTTCGAGCAATGTATCAGTGAAATGGCTCTCGCTGGATTTGCGGGCAGTGAAGTAGGGAACAAATATCCGCGCAATACGAACCTGTTAAAGAAAGCTCTCGATCTGCGCAATTTACAGATTGCCAGTGCTTGGTTCAGTTCTTATCTTACAACCAAGCCGCTGCAGGATACAGTCGATGCTTTTATCGAACATCGCGATTTTCTGCATGAAATGGAAGCCAAGGTTATCGTGGTGGCTGAACAAGGACATAGCATTCAAGGATTGATGGATGTCCCTTTGTTTGAGGAAAAGCCCCGGTTTTCTGAAGCAGAATGGGAAAAACTCGCCGCTGGATTAAATCACCTTGGGGAGCTAGCCCAAGAGAAGAACATGAGCATTGTTTACCACCATCACATGGGAACGGGAGTACAGACGACCGAAGAAATCGACAAGCTGATGGACATGACCGATCCGAACCTCGTTTATCTGCTGTTCGATACCGGACACCTCGTGTTCTCCGGCGAAAACCCGCTGCACATCCTAGAAAAGTATTTTGCGAGAATCAAGCATGTCCACTTAAAGGATATTCGCCAAGAGGTTGTAGATCGGGTAAAAGAGCAAAAATTGAGCTTTTTGCAAGCCGTGAAAGAAGGAGCCTTCACTGTACCCGGAGATGGAGCTATCAATTTTGTGCCCGTGTTCAACATGCTTGCTGAGCACGGATATGAAGGATGGTTTGTTGTAGAAGCGGAACAGGATCCGGCAAAAGCCAACCCATTTGAATATGCGTTAATTGCTCGTCAATATATCAAGGAAAAAGCAGGTCTATAAACGAAGAAAGGGAGTGTTAGAATGGCAGAATTGATCGTACCGACGCAAGCGCCTGATCAGGAAGGCAGGGTGTTAAGCGTAACCCCGGAATCCGCAGGATGGAGCTATGTGGGATTTGAAGTGTACACCTTGAAGCCCGGGCAAAGTCTAAAGCAGGAAACGGGAGATCGAGAAGCATGTCTCGTCCTGTTATCAGGCAAAGTAACGGTCTCCACACGAAATGAAAAATGGGAAAACATCGGCCAGCGCATGAGTGTGTTTGAAAAGATTCCTCCTTATTCTGTCTATGTTCCAAATGCTGATTTCTATGAGGTGGAGGCATCAACAGAGGTCGAGTTGGCGGTTTGCCTTGCACCGGGAAAAGGGACCTATCCAGCTCGCCTTATTGGCCCTGGAGACGTTGGAGTGGAAAAGCGCGGTGCAGGCAATATTGAGCGTCGCATTCACAATATCCTGCCTGAACAAAAATCGGCAGACAGCTTGCTGGTTGTGGAAGTATTCACGCCGGAAGGAAACTGGTCCAGCTACCCGCCGCATAAGCATGATCAGGACAATTTGCCGCATGAATCGTATTTGGAAGAAACCTATTATCATAAGATCAATCCAGGACATGGGTTTGCGATTCAGCGTGTTTACAACGATGACCGTTCCTTGGATGAGACGCTTGTGGTGAAAAATGGGGATGCGGTACTCGTACCGGAAGGATATCATCCCGTTTCTGCCCCTCCAGGATACGAAGTTTATTACCTGAACGTGATGGCGGGTCCTACTCGTACATGGGTATTCCATAATGATGCAGATCATGAATGGGTCATGGAAAGCAAGCTGGCAGCGACCAAGTAGGATGCAATCGACAGGTGACAGGCACTTGTCGAAAATAGGATGGAAGGCAGGAACTGAAGATGAATAACTTAACGTTTGACTCAAATAAATCACTCGAT
>NZ_JBEGDL010000018.1:0-99309 GCF_040813775.1 Ammoniphilus soli | reverse complement strand
TTCGCAATGAATTGACTGGACAAGCCTTCGATGCCTTCAAGGCACTTGGCACCCAAGTCCCTCCACGTATCTTAGAGGGTGGGGAATCTACAGGAGAGCCTGTCACTGAATAATGTAGTGGTATGTATAATGAAAAAGGCCTGAAATCCCAATGGGTTCAGGCTTATTTGAAGTGCATGGTGTCAAACTCGAGTCAAAGAATTAGAAGCAGCCTTCCTGGCTCGCGCCCTGGATGATTTGGCTGTGGCTTCGATCAATACTAACTTTGCTATGGAAGCTGGATACAGCCCGAAGGATGACTCCATCTTCTCTGAAGGAGCAGATTCTCCTTACGTTAACGTAATCGCGGTTAATGAAAAAGACAAGGACAACCCTGTCTATCAAAAACTGGTTAATGCCTACCGTTCTGAAGAGGTAAAAGCATTCATTGAAGAAGAGTTCAATGGCGCTGTGCTTCCTTCTTGGTAAGCAGACCCCCAAATAAAACAAAAAAGAAGTAAGATATCCCCTAAGGTTATCTTACTTCTTTTTTTCTCAAATCGCCTTAAAACCGCACATTCGGACGATAATCCATTCGCTTCTCTAAAAACTTAAACAAGGTCACCGCAGACTGAGCACGAGTAAGAGCTTGGTCGGGATGGAACTTGTCGCCATAGCCGTTCATGATGCCGATTCCGGAAACAATGGCAACCTCGCCTTTCTCCCCGATGTCTCCGATATCTGCATAATCGAGCTTAAACATCGCTTCATTCTCAGCTAGCTTCTCATACCCTAGGGCTTGAACAATGAAGCTTGCCGCTTGTTCTCGAGTCATCATCTCGTCTGGATGGAATTCCCCGCCTTTTTGCAGCAATCCTCGTTCTACCGCCCATTCGATCGCCACCGCGTAGTCGTGAGTAGCAGGTACATCTGTAAAGGATGGATTTCTCTTGTTTTGGCCTGGATAGTAATAGCGACGATAATTTCCATCAATCACCCCTAAGAATAAATCCATAAATTCTCCGCGGCTGATTTGTGCATCCGGTTCTACTTTGCCATCCTTCGCTTTGAATACACCTGTCTCCAATAAATAAGCCATTTCCTTTTCCGCCCAATGGCCCTTAATATCTTGGATACCCTGTTCCTTGTTTTCCGGAACTACTTCTTTTCCTGTCTTCAGGCTGAGCATTTTTCCCGTAGCCGCATCAAGATACATCGGCTCCTGGTAATTCATCTGGACCCGATAAACCAATCTGGCATTCACCGGTTCATCCGAAGGGAGAGGGCGCCCGTAACGATACATATCCTTCTCATTGATGACCTGATACTCCAAAATGAGCTTCAGATCTTTCAGGAAGACTTCTTTCGCCTGATCCGGTTCTACCACTTCTTCTACAGGCGGCAACTCTAGATTCCAATCCCAGTTTTGCCGATATTCCACGACTTCTCCCGTTTCAGCGGAAACGGTAACCGCTACCTGATGAAACGGAACCAAGATCCCGCCAATCCGCCGCTCTAAGTTGAATCGATAGAATGGAGAAAACTCACTTGGCTCTTCCTGAAGGACTGGAGACAAGTAAAGCTGGTGCAATTTGTCCTTGCTTTGTTCCTTGACTAGGGCAAGCGCCTTTTGCTGCGCTTGTTCTTTGGATACGGGGAAGGATTTCTTCTGCGCTTCCTTGTCGCCTTGGTTCTGACTGTACTTCTCCCTTACATAATGAGCGACATCCATATGCAGGAGTTCGCCTGTTTCCGCATCGATCATGCCGCCTTGCCATCCGGTTCCGTGGGTAGGGGTTTGGTATTCAAAGTGGAACTGCCATGTTTTCCGCCCCATTTGTTCCTCGAGGTGAACGGAGGAAACCGTCACTTCTTCCGGGATCTTCATAAACTGCTCCAGCTTCTTCAACGCTTCCTCCTCGGTCAGAGGCTTGGCTCGCTTCTGCGGTGGCTCTGCTTGTTTGGTTTCGGCCAGCTTCGTTAATTCTTGATCTTCAGCGAGACTTTTTCCTCTATAATCAATCGGTCCCCCTGTTTTGGCATCTAGCATATAAAACGAAGGAGACGGCTGGTAGCTGACATACACCTTAGGCTGTTCTCCCTGTGGTCCAGGACCCGGATAATAGCCTTCAATTTGGTACGCCAGCTTCATATCCAGCGCCTTAGCCAGCCTCTCGCGGATCTCCTCCTTGCTCAACACCCCTTGCGTATCTGCAAATTTCACATTGCTCATCGTATTATAATAAAGCTGTCGAATTTTTCCTTCGCCATCAACCTGGACGCTCAGTTGATTTCCGGCAAAAGGTACCCCATTGACCTTCTGGACAAACCGCACCTCATAGCTATCCTGAGGGGAACGAATCACCTTTCCATATTCTTCGCCTTCACGCGGATCAAGCTGGAGATTGCCGACCTTCTCGCCATAGGTTTTCTTCACAAACTCCTCTGCGACCTTCACCGCTTCCTCATATTTCACACGGGGAGGGAGCTTTACTTCCTGCTCGCCTTCGATCTGGCGATAGTATCGTCGAATCACGCCCGTATCAGCGTCGACAGCCACCTCAACATGGGAAAATTGAGGACCCGGCTTCATCCAGCGAATCTCCCAGACATTTTCATTCTCATAAGGTCCCATCAAACCGCTTCGACGGGACACGTTCGGCTCTTCAAAACCGTCCAGATTGCCTGCCACCATCTTGGCGATTTCAATCGCCTTTTCACGGGATACCTTCGCGTCTTGCAGAACCTCCTGGGATGGGGATTCCTCGATTTTTTTCTCCGTTGCGGTCTGTGTCACTGACACTGGCTCGGCCCCTGCCGCGACAGGAACCGCTGTCACCATTAAGGATGCAGCCAATGTGGAATAAACGAAGCGAGACCAGGTTCGATTTTTTTTCATAATTCCTCCTTTGTATCCACCCAAATTTTACTAAAAAGAACAACTCAATGATTAGACGTTTTTGGCCGGACAAAGGTTACACTTTTTTGGAAATTTATTGAAATAATAAAAAATACAAAAAAACAATTCCCTCCGTCCTGGAGAGAACTGCTTTTTAGAAAGAAAACCAACGAATAACCGTGAACAGTCCACTTATGGCAAAGAAAGCCAAGGTAAGATAAAAGATGATTTTAAGGCTACGCTTGGCTTGAGTCCATTGCGCCTTCAATACGATTTGCCTAACTCTCTCCTTTTCGTCGTCATCATTTGGCATAACGGCAATCACTCCCTTTATTTCCCATATTACAATATATTCAAGTAAACGGATAGCTTGTAAATCTATGCTAAGTAGATTAACTGGATTTTTGATCCTAGGTCGCCTGCATTTGGAACCTATCCTCACAAATTAAAATAAATTAGTCCAAAAGACTTACACACCAATCAATATGGTAAAAAAGTAATACTTTCATCTTAGTCATCCTAAACAATTTCACCAATCTGAATATAGATTTAGAATGTTTCTATCATTTTTGATGGGTAACAAGCTAAAACTGGTAATTTATTAACGAGATTTTTATCATATTAAATAAAAGTATGGGTATTTTTTCCTACGCCTACATCCTTTACAGTACCTTCGTGACAATATTTAAATCTTTATTGTAAACCAAACATATTCTATAATTTTAATAAATTCATTGTCTATCCTTCTTTCATTCCAACTTTGATAGACTGAAATGACTATTTTAAATAATGGGGGATATTTGTGTGTCCATAAAAGCAAAGGTAGCAACAGTATTCCTACTGCTGGTTACGGCAGTTTTAATTTTAAATAATGCCCTGCACTATTATTCTACAAAGAATATATTAGTGGAAAATCAAAAAAAGCTCATGGAAATTACTGCAAAAGAGATCAGCATTGCCATTGAGAACTCTAGAGAAGGCTCAAAATACATAGAGACTCTTATTGGAGAAAAGCTTCGAATTGCCTCACTCGTGGCCAAATATGCGTTGCCACCTACAGCCGATCAGGTAACCAACAAAGAGCTTCAGAGACTAAGTGAGGAAATCGGGGTTTCCCACATCACGCTATTTCAGGAAATTGGCGATGATATTGTAATGACCAAATCCTCAGACGAAAAGGAAATTGGTCTTGGATCGAAAGAATGGGGCTACTGGTTTGATGCATTCAAACAATTGTTAAGCGGAGAGCCCGTGACTATTCCTCAAGGACAAAAACTCCCTCATTATTGGGCCGGTCCTATTGACGTTTCCAGCTCAGATCCAAATCATTACGATAAATGGGGCTATTTTTACGATGGTACAACAGACTATATTATCGATCCTTACGTCCGTGATAATCAGATCCATCAGTTCGAAGAGATTACTGGAATTAAGTCTTTCTTAGACAAAACATTAAAGAACAATGATATAACCCTAGAAATTACAGGTTTTAACCCAAAAGCCTTTGGTCAAGATCCAATTGTCACAAATGTTAATGGAGTCTCTTATGTCCGAATAGAAGATCGCCCCATTCTTTTTGGTGATTACACCTATAAAATGGAATCAACCGATATTTTAAAGGTTCAAGAGGCAGTAAAAACGGGAAAACAACAAAGCTTTGCAGCTGAAATTAATGGAAAAAAGGTAATCAAGAGTTTTTACCCAGTTCTAGAAGAAAAACCATATGTCATTAGCCTTGTTAATGATTATAAACTCATTCAAGATGTTTTAAACGAACAGCTTTACAATAATTTGATTATATCCTTTATTATCTTGTTAATTGTATTTGTTGTTAGCTATCTTCTTGCCAACTACTTAGTAAAGCCAGTTCAGTATATTCTAACAAAAGTTGAGGAAATATCTAAGGGCAATTTCAGTGTCCGGGTTAAGTATCAACGTAAAGACGAATTAGGCTTGTTAAGCGAAGGTATTAACACAATGTCACAGAACCTAGAAAGCTATACGAATCAAATTCGTTTTCAAGCAGATCATGATTCCTTAACCAATCTTCCAAACCGACGGTCTTTTTCTGCGAATTTGAAAGATAGTATAGAACAAGCCTCACAAAAGAAAAATACGGTCGCCTTGATGTTCCTTGATTTAGACCGTTTTAAATCAATCAACGATGTTTTTGGCCATACTATGGGTGACCAACTCCTCGTTGCGGTTGCTGATCGGATGCAAAATGATCTTGGGAAAGTTTACAGGATTGGCGGTGATGAATTCACCATAATCCTAACCGATACCAATAAAAAAGAAGCTGAAATCGTAGCTAAGCAAGTCCTCGCCCTGCTTACTCAGCCCTTCCATTTAGATGGACAAGAGCTCTACATTTCAACAAGCATTGGTATCAGCATGTACCCATTTGACGGAGAAAATGCAGAAACCCTCATCAAAAATGCAGACATATCAATGTACAGGGCTAAAGAAAAAGGGAAAAATACGTATCAATTCTCTAATTCAGATATGGATCAAATTCTTTTAAAGCGGACCATACTTGAACGAGATTTGCGCAAGGCGTTGGAGAAAAATGAACTGCAGCTTTATTACCAGCCAAAAATAGATTTGGGAACAGGTCGGATCACAGGGGTAGAGGCTCTGCTTCGCTGGTTTCATTCCAAATATGGCTTGGTATCCCCTGCAGAGTTCATACCACTTGCCGAAGAAACCGGCTTGATTACTTCAATTGGAGAGTGGGCATTGCGAACAGCATGTCAACAAAACAAGCTTTGGCAAAATCAGGGCTATCCTCTAATGAGTGTAGCTGTTAATTTATCAGCCCGTCAATTTCAGAAACAGGATTTAGTTGACGTAATTGTAGGCGCATTAGAAAAAACAGGACTTGAACCTCAGTATCTCGAGCTTGAAATTACTGAAACTGTCGCTATGAGCCATGCCGATTTTGTTATTGAAAAATTAAACTCCCTTAAGTCCTTAGGTATTCGCCTTTCGATTGACGATTTTGGAACTGGCTATTCATCATTAAGTTATCTCAAAAAATTTCCAATTGATACACTTAAAGTAGATCGCTCATTTATCAAAGATATATCTAACGATTCTGACAGTAAAACTATTGTGACGGCCATTATTGCAATGGCGCACCATCTTAACCTTAACGTAGTTGCAGAGGGCGTTGAGAAAGAGGAACATTTCTTTTTTTTACAGCAACATGGATGCAATGAAATACAGGGCTATTTAATTAGTAAACCCTTATCAGTGGGGGATTTTGAGAAAAACTTTAAAGGGCTGCAGGAAAGCGCCGCTTCCTATTATCAGACCTAATTTTGGTGAGGTGGAAAATTGCGTAGAAATATGAGTGGAAAAGTTGTCTTGATAACCGGAGGAAAAAGAGGCCTAGGAAAAACAATGGCTGAATTTCTAGCTTTAGAAGGGGCTTCGGTTTGGATAACATCACGACAAACAAATAACAGCGAGCTTTCAACCGAGCCAGTAAAACCAGGAGAAATCCGGGAGGTTCAACTTGATGTCACCAGTGAAGAACAGGTGAAAAGTGTTTTCCAGCATGTATTCTCCCTCCATCAACGGATTGATGTTTTAGTTAACAATGCCGGAACCGGTATTTTCAAAACTGTCTTAGATACCTCTCTGGAGGAGTGGAATCAAGTCATTCAGACGAATCTTAGCGGCGTATTTTTGTGCTCTAAAGAGGCCTTTCGTTATATGAAAGTTCAGGGAGGAGGCAGAGTTATCAATCTCTGTTCGGTATCCGGTTACCTCCCTATTCCAGAAAACGGGGCATATGGAGCCTCTAAATTCGGTGTTCATGGCTTCTCACAAATACTAAATGAAGAAGGGAAGCGTTATAATATACGCGTATCTATTGTCAGTCCTGGTGCAGTTTATACCGATATGACCAAAGACAGACCAGGTTTTCAGAAGGAGGATATGCTGACACCGGAAGATATTGCAGAAACTATACTGGATATCGCAAAACGTCCTCTTCATGTGAGAATTGATGAAGTCAAAATACTTCCGCCAAAAGGGATCTTATAAAAGGGAGAAATCCATGAAAAAAGCAGCTATTATTACAGGAGCAGGTCGAGGAATCGGAGCAGAAACTGCAAAATTATTTGCCAAGCAAAACATAGCGGTTGCTGTTCTTGATAGAGATGAGCAAAGCGCACTAAAGGTTGCCCAACAAATTGAGAGGGAAGGAGGGCTGGCCCTCGCCATATCGTGTGACGTTGGGAAAAGAGATGATGTTGAAGAGGCTATCACCGTCGTAGAAAGGAAATGGGGTACTCCATTAATTCTAGTCAATAATGCGGGGGTCGGCGGTCCCTTCCATCGTGTAGACCAGGTTTCTGATGAAGAATGGGATTGGATAATTAATACCAATTTGAAGAGCGTTTTTCTATTCACCCGTAACCTCCTTCCCAAAATGAAGGAAGCTGGTTACGGAAGAATCATTAATATTGCTTCTATTCAGGGGCTATTAGGATCTGCCCATTCATCGACATATGTTGCAAGTAAACATGGTATGATAGGCTACACAAAAACGATAGCAGCCGAATGGGGACGATTTGGCATTACTTGCAATGCTATTTGTCCTGGTTACGTGGATACCCAAATGGGGATTCGCCCTGAAGATATATCAGACTATTATCAAAGAGTCATGGAAAAATCTCCTGTAAAGCGAGTTGCCCATCCTATTGAAATTGCAGCTCTAGTTGCACATCTAGCTGGAGAGCATGGCGGGTATATTAATGGAGCATCCTATACCATTGATGGCGGTATATCTGCACATGTTGGAATTACTTCTGATTTGGAACAAGCATAAATGAACACCGCACTCTCCATTCATCAGGGTGCGGTGTTCTTTATTGCTAAACAAATATATCATCCTCATTTCACAAAACCAATAGATTTAGCTATAATAGAATTCAAAATACTATAGCTATAACAAAGGAGAGATCCATGAACAAATTGAATGATAAAGAGATCTTTGCTTGTCTCTTTATCCTCCAGTTGGTTGCATCGTTTCTGGTTTACGTGGGACATTATACAGCAAGCCTGACCCATCTAACACCACCCACTCTCTGGGAAAGCGCCCTGAACCAAACGGCCCGATACGGTACCGTACTTTTGGCCATCATTACCGGCTTTTTTACGGCGCACAGCCTTCATGGCAAGAAAGCCAAAGCAGCGCCTTACTTTAAAGGAAAGCTATATTATATCCTGATTCCCTTTTTACTGGCAGGAGTCGTGTACCACAAGGTTCTTCATGGAGCATGGCCCCATTTTCAGCATCATTTTGAAAATATTCTTCTCGGCAATACGGGAAGACACCTTTACTTTGTCTTTATGCTCTTTCAATATTATGTGTTTGCCTACTTGTTTCGAAATCTAATAACGAAAAAAACGATCTATCTGTTTATTCCTGTCTTTGTTGTATTTCAGTTTCTCTTCATTCGAGGGTATTCCGGCTGGATTGATTTGAATGTCCGCCATTTTTTGCCCACCTGGATTTTTACAATATACACGGGGCATCTACTTTATTGGTACCGCACTCAAATTATTACGCAATTAAGGAGAAATAAAAAGTTATTGTCGCTCTTGACCCTTCTTTTTATAGGTAGTTGGATATACTTTGTCTTCTCTGAACAACTTTTTGTAGCGAATCATCTTTCTTTTGTGTTTTCTTCTATCACATTGCTCGTTACAGCTTGGGTCCTGCTTACCCAAGTTATTCATAAGGTTCATCTTCGGTTCCAGAAAGGAATGACCTTTTATATCTTTCTAAGCCATTCCGCCTTTATTAATTTCGCCAATAAATATTTTTTATATAGATACGGTTATACCGACTTGCTGATTCAAAGCAAATGGTTTTACTTGCTCTATTTAGGGGCTATTTTTGTCATAACCCTCATTTTCTCTTATTTCCTAGCCTTGATAGTCAATCGACTTTTAAGTGGCAATACAAGGAAAGAAAATAAGAGCGGAAGGCAGTCTGCAGCGGTTTAGCAAAAAATAAGAAGACCTCCCTATCCTGTCTTATAGACTGGAGGGAGGTCTTTTCATTATGCATCGATAATTTCCCTGCCATTATGCAGGACGGGTTACATTCGTTTTCACAGGCGGTGCAACTATCGGCTGGTAGGCTGAGGTTCCATTAAGATAAAGAAGGCAATCAGCGGGATGTAGATTTTCTTACACAAAAGATAAACATCTCCCGAAGAGGTGTTTTCTATGTAAAAAAATGTACCAAACTTCAACAACTCCAAACCTTCCCTTTCTATAATGAAGGTAAGCAATCTGGCTACTGACTAATGGAGGAGGAATCTGATGAACTCGCACGAGGTATTGACCAAGGGAAACATTGTAAAAGTGAACAATGAGAACCACCCATCTTACGGTGCAATTGGTTATGTGCGCACAGTCGTCTCCCCCGATTTGTACCAAGTAAAATTAATTGGCGGAAAGCTCCTATTCCTGTTAAAAGAAGAAATTGAGCTTTGGTTGGATGTAAATGCCGAAATGATATAGTTAGACTAAAGCCGAATTCCTTTAAAAAGGAAAGTTCAGCTTTTATTTCTTCCAAAATAGTTCTATTTTCCCACTCATAAATAGAAATAAGGGTATAAAGCGCGATATTCTCTCCTGACGTATTTCTGTAAACTTTAAAATATGACTATATTCGACAAATCACATAAATCGTACGATAATGGCAAAACCTCTGAAAAGAGCTGACGCAAAGCTAAAGGGGCTTCATCGGATTATCTGATATGCCAGCCAGCTATCGAAAACGAAAGTAGATGACCCTTCCCTCCGTCGTTTTATGTGATCATGATCAGGGGGTAAATCGTGAATTTATTTCAAAGATGGAAATACAATTGGCACTGCTTTTGGTATTGTTTAAATGAACAGATGTTAAAAGATTGTACTGATAACGAACAAAAACTAATCATTCACCATAAGGTGGTTTATCATCGAAATAAGATGTTTTCGATCTAGCTCTTAAACTTCCCCAAAAATATACACCTTTCGTTTGCTTTCATAGAAATTTTCAGAATAATTTACCTTAAATTTTGTTAAACTCCATGTTATGACACACTTCGATATTCACTTATTGGTAAAATGCACTTATAGCTTTTATTGAATTCTGGTACCAATAAGAACGGGGCAGGGGTGGGACACTGTGGGGACGGAGCAAGACTTCTTAGATCCGGAATGGCTAAATCTAATTCTTGAGGCAAGGGCATTAGGAATCTCAATTGAGGAAATCAGGAATTTTTTAGGACAATCTTCACTGGCTAAGTAAGGCATATTTCTATTATTGTTAACTTATGGTAAAAAACAATAACAAAGGAGCCTATTACATGCTTGGTAACCACCGTATCGACGATGAGACGTATAGGCTAGTAAAAGAAGCGATGGACTCAGGAAAAAGCAAGGAAGAGTTTCGTAAGTTCTTGAAACAGAAGATAATAGAGAAAAACAAGATAAAAGACTAGCCACTTGCTCTAGAAAATCAAAGAGCCCTGCCAATTTAGGCAGGGCTTTTTCATGCTTAGATCACTTCAAAGCTAGTCTATGCAAGCATACAGATCTTACCTATTTTAGTGTCCTTGATAATCCGCAGGACTCTGGATAATGAAAGCTTTATATAGCTTAACAGTTGAAGCCAATTCGTTTGTAGCAACCTTTCAGTTAAACAGCATTGTGGGTGGACTTTAAATAGAATTCGTAGTAAAATAGGAACAAACGTTCCTAAAAGAGGAGTGAGCTCTATTGTTAAAGATTTCACCATTACGTAAGAAGAAATCACTTCAAGATGATCTCAAACGTTTCAAAGATCAACCCACCATAAATAAGATTCTGCAAAGCCTCTTATCCTCTAAAAAACAAAACCGCCCTTCCACATGCCCTCATTGCCAAAGCCATTGGGTCATCGGTCATGGCCAGTATCGCGGCCGACAACGGTATAAATGCAAATCCTGTGAACGGACATTTAATGAATACACTAATACCCCCCTTCACCGTACTCACTTTCCTGACAAATGGGTGAAATTCCTTGAAAGTATGGTTCGTGGGGAGTCTCTTCGACTGGCTTCAATCAGTGTTGGAATTTCTTACGTTACTTTATTCTATTGGCGGCATAAATTAATTCATGCCATGCTTAAACTAACTTCTAACAAGATCCCTTATTCAAACCAGAAATATGTACCTGTCGGCTTCTACCCACCTACTTGGCTTGTCTCCCAAGAACAAAGTTACCGCTTCGGTTCCTGGATTCTTCGTTTCAACTGGATTGCTGGAAAATATCTAACTCGTTATGTAGCCTGGTTTCACTTTATTGATCGTCATAGGAAGGAACCCCTACAAGAGACCATGACAGAATTTCTTGTACAAAGCAGTTCCATCTCACTAGAACAAACCTATCAAAATTTGCGTAATGCATCATAGTTCCCCGCTCTAACAAACACCCACAACATGATTTAACTGAAACCCTAATACATATAAAACTATAATTGCGACCTCTTTATTTCTGACAATGTTTCTATAGTTTCACCACAAACCCTAAGCTGTCTATGCCATTTTCATCGCCATTCATATCTATAGGGCTCTAGATATGAACGGCTCAATGAAGTCAGCCATCGAGATAAGGAGAGGCACAGCTCCAATCATGATCCTGAACCCGCCATTTGGCCTCAATCTTTTTTGTCACTGCCGGAATCTCCAAGGTACCCATTTCCAAAGTGATTACTGGCGCTGTTCCTTTTATTCTGCTGAGCCTCATTATCCTATTGCTAGTGACCTATATCCAACGTGTTAAGGTAATCAAATGAGGTAGGGGAAATTCCCATGCTTCATTTGCAAAGAAGCTTTTTCCCCATCTCCTCCCCTGCTGAGACCCCCGAAAGAAAAGCGCTCTCCAGGCGAGTTCGACCAGCTGGATCTTCCTTGCTTAAATAAGCATCGCCTGCAATCAGCAGCGGATGGGATAGGCCTCCATCGAGAAAAGGCTTCCTAGCTATATGGACGGCCTCTGCATAATTCCATCTCATGAGCTGCTTTTCTATCGGACCTTCCATAGCCAGGTGCGACCCCGCCACTTCAAGTATAGAATCTAAAATCTGTTCATCCGTTTTTTCGAAGTTTGCCCGAGACCATTCCCCTGTCATATAAACACTAACAGCAGCTACCGGGGAAATCCCTTTTTTCTCATGGTCAACGATACGTTCGATTTCTGCAGTAATGCCCTGATCGAGATGACCTGGGTACTCCAATTTCGTAGACTTACTATATTGCAGCAGTGCGACAAAACAAGGATTGAATTTCTGTTCCAGCAATAAAGGCAGATCGCCCTGTTGGAAGGATATTCCCCCATTTCTCAGGATGACCTGTGTCGATGGAGCTGGAGGGGTTAAGATAACGCCATCTGCCAAAAGCTTTTCCCTTGATTCCAATTCTACCTCTAACCCATCTCTAGCCTCCCTCACGGCTTTAACCTTAGTTTCCAGCCTTAAAGGAAGACCTTCCGCAAGCTTTGCCGCCAAGGACTGCATTCCATCCATACTCGTATACCTCGGATACGCATCGCCAAACCACCGCTTAATCCACCCCTTCCCCAACCACTCCTCCGCCTGCAACTGAAGCCTTGGGGATCGAACGGTAAAAAATTGAGCACCATAGTCGAATCGCCCTTTTCCTATTCCTTTTGTCGCCATCCGCCCTCCAATGACAGACCCTTCTTCCACAATCAGAATATCCTTAATTCCTTTTTCTTGCAGGGTACTCGCAGCCATGATACCGGCTAGCCCACCTCCCACAACAATGATACGTTGTTTCTTCATTTCAGACTTCCTCTTTTCTAACCTTTATTAAAAAAGCAATAATTGTGCCAAACCCAAAGTATAAAACGACCATCTGATTGGTGGAAGCCGGGAGTTCCAAGGATTTGAGCGAAATCTTCAGCCGTAAATCCTTTCCGCCATCGCGAGTCATGCTTCGCGAATTTTTCCAGCATTGCGAAAGATCCGCATCATCCGGTCCATGGTCGAATTTCGGCCTTATACGGGAGATGGACTGCCCATTATTGATGAAACGCCCGGCGTCAAAGGATTGATTATCGCTGCAGGCCATGAGGGTGATGGCATAGCCCTTGCTCCCATTGCCGGTCATTTGGTAGCCGATCTGCTGGAAGGCAACGGCCCTTATGTTCATCTTCTAGAAAATCTTAACCTTCCCGACCACCGCCGCCTCCTCTGAAGCCTGCTTCCCCAAAAAGTATATCGGCTTCGAATTAAACGAACCTTTTCGGAAATGCGTGGATGCAGCGTGCTATCCGGGTGGTGCCGGAACAGCTTGAAGGCTGGCTTCGTATTCGCCTCCAGCACCCATAGCTTTCCCTGTTTATCCATCGCAACGTCCAGGCCGAGCTCTCGCACATGGGGATAGTGCTCACTGATAGCAGCAGACGTATGCTTTGCCAATTTCCTCATGTCCTTTTCCATCTGCTGATCTTTCACAATCTTTCCCATGCCGCTTTTCTTAAGCGATTGGCGCAAAGTTAGTGCCTTTCCTCCTTGTATATGATTGGTCACCATTTTGTCTTTCGCTGCTTGCTTTCCCATGACTCCCATGTATTTCCACTTATCTTTCGACTTCAGCAAAAGAAGGCGAAAGTCCACCGGCTTCCCATCTACCGTTAGAACATCAATCCCCTGCTGCAGCATATAAGAGCTTTTGTTCTCAATTCGCTTGTCAAGCTTGCTTCTTAACCGCTCCCAACTTTTCATTTGCTTCCTTTGGCATCCTGCCTGCAGCAGATATCCGCCCTGCTCTAGCTTGCTCACCCTCATAATTCCCCGTCCACCGGCACCGACAACCGGTTTAATATAGACCGCCTCATATTTCGCAAGGTAATCAGAAAGCTGTCCCCAGTCAAAGAGGCAAGTTTCCGGACTATATCGGCTCACCTTAGGATCTTCCGCCAACACTCGCTGTTTTTCCCATTTGCTAAGAATATAGACTTCTCTTCTTGATGGCATCTGAACTGATCCTCTCCCTCATTATGCCTTTCCTTCATCCTATTCGCTTGCCCTTCCGGAAGAGTGGGCGATTCGTCCTCTAATGCTCTTTATAAAAACCCTGTTAGATTTTCTCACCCTATCCCAACCATAAGTCCAAAACCCATGTAAAATAAGGACATACCCTAGTTTGCAAATATTCGCTTTAGTAATTAAAATTATCACTACAGTAAATATATTGACAACTTTGTGAACTGCTTGTATAGTATGTGTAACAGCACCTTAGGAGGACTGTTAGGGGATGAAAACGCAACCAATGAATTTAGGCCAGTTGAAGCAAGAGCTGATCAAAGACTACCAAGAAGTAAACCAGTACATGTTCGGCAATGGGACTAAACATCAGCGCGTGGACATCCTGGGAGACAAGATCCTATTTATGGCCGCTCACCGCCGCGCCCCTGCGATCCGTTCCCTGGACAGCAAGAAGCGGAAAGAAACAAGGATGATGGACATCCTGTTGATCGATGAGTTTAAGGTCCATCTGAAGGATAAGCTGGAAAGTAAATATCCATTTAAGGTCGTCACCATCTTGAAGGATTACGATCCGTTCGTAGAATTAACCGCAACGGTGGTTGTAATGGATCGGGATTTGGAGACAAGCCTCACGTAACACTGAATGGTAGAATGAACTCCACTTTAGGAGTGCAGGAAAGCCGTCAGTCAAGATAAACGAGTCGCGCGAAGTTTCATTTTGCTGCGCCTGTTTACTTGCTGACGGCTTTTTTATATTCATTAAAGCCCCAGGAAGGAGAAAAAACAATGACAACATTACAACATGTGGTTTACGAGCTCAACCACCTTACCGGAGGGAGAGTCATCCTGGATCAAACGGATCCCCAAGCCCTCCAGCATCCGTTTGTCATATTAAAAAGCTCCGGCATCCCAGGCAAGGAGGTCCTAGAAACGCCTGGACTCATCTATGGGGATCCTCGTCGCCAGGTAAAAAAGATAGCCGTTGCGATGACGTTATCCGAACAGGATATCGAGCTGGCTGCTGCAACCGGAGTTGATGCTATTGTGGCCCACCATCCCATCGCTGATGGAGCGAGTTCAGGGGGAGTAACCCTGCGAAATTACCTTGACCTCTATAATGTCGCCGTTCTCGAGCTGCATGAGGCCTTCCATGGACTTCATCCGGGAATTCCTTACCTGCATGGACATCGCGTTCATTACGCGGACATCCATTTTGGCGGCAAAGAAGGCAACGTTCTTTTCGCAGGTCTTGCCTTCCCTGAAATCCGTGTGCTAGGCGATATTTTGCAGCGCCTCGATGGTTTTATGGGTCTAGAAAAAGATGAAATGCTTCTGGAAGCAGAGCAGGCCCTAAGCGGTACCTCCTCTCTCGTCGAGACTTCACAGGTCACAAAGGGGCGTATCGTGATTGGGAAAGAAGACACACCCGTCCAAAACATCCTGCATATTTTCCCGCATACCGGGTTCTCACCGGAAGATTTGCGACAAGCCAAGGAAATGTTCCCAGAATCAGACACTGTCCTTGCCTCCATTAGCCGCGTTCCCGATGGCCATGCCCTTGTGCTGGAAGCCCAAAAGCTGGGTCTGAACTTCATCATTGGCAACTGTCATGTACTTGAGATTTTTGAAAATGGATTGCCCTTGGCCTATGCCTTGGATTCTCTTTTGCCCGATGTGGAGGTGGTGGTGTTTCGAGAAAAAGTGGTTTCTACTCCTGTCCGACAAATGGGAACACAGCGCTTAAAGGAATATGCAGAAATGATGGCAGCAAACCATCTAGTGAACAAAGTAAAAGTATAAATGAAGCAAATTAACAAGGGGGCATCTATTCATGGCACAAATTCCTGGAAAAATCCAACCGATTTATGATCTTACCAACCCGCAGACCGAGCCGAAACAAAATAAGATGGCTAACGTCGGTCTCGTCCTTGTCGGAGTCCTTTTACTCCTTCTCATGTTCAAGCCTGAATGGATTGGCGGAGCATTTACTGCCATGCAGGAAAAAGTCCAGCCGATGGTCGTCAACGTGTTCCTTACCGGTACGGTCGGAGTCGCTATCATCCTGAGCGTCATGACAGGACGTGCGCTCGAGCGCCTTGGCTTTACCGATGCCCTTATGCGCCTTTTTGTTCCGATCACAAGCAGGCTAGGGGTCAATTCCGCTGTTGTTGTTCCTGGAATCTACAATATTTTAGGGGACATTAATGCCGCTGGGCGCATCGGCGGACCGATTTTAAAACAAGCGAAAGCCACGAAAGACGAGCAAAAAATCGCCATCGCCACAATGGTCCAGTCCCAACAATCCTTCTCCTGTTTTATGCTAGGCTTAATCGTATTGTCCGCTGCCGGGATTCATGCTTTCCCGCTCGTAGCCTTAACTATTTTTGCACCATTGATCTTAGTTCCGCTTATTCTAAGAAAAACCATTTGGCGTGATACCCGTCCGGTTTCCCTGAAGGACCTTCCTTCCTTTACGCCGAATACCCCTTTCTTTACTACCCTTTTTAACGGGGCAAAAGAAGGGGCCGAGCTTCTCTTCCTTCTTATCATTCCGTCGATTGCAGTTATCTTCGGGATCATCGGCCTTCTCGACTATATCGGAATATGGAAATCCATTGAAGCAGGCATGTCCTTTTTCCTTGGTATGATCGGTGTTGATCCGAAAACTGGAATCACCGCCATTATGGCCTCGCCTACATTAGCCATGGCCCAATTGCAGGAGTTTGCTGCTACTCTGGACCCGAGACTAGTCGTTGGAGCCTTTGTGTTAGCCGCTTCCGGTCTCCCGCTTTCGGATATCTTCGGACAAATTCCGGCCATCTGGTCCGCGAACTCCGACCTTTCCGCCAAAGAAGCCCTGACAGCAGCCTGTATTGGCATGGCAATGCGATTGGTTACTGTTGCTATTATTGCTTATGGATTAACTCCATTTCTAATTAAATAGAGAGCTAAAGGGATTCCTTGCAGACATATCCAACCGTCTGTAGAGAATCCCCTTTTCAATATAAATAAACTTTTTGGTATGAAATATACAATTTTTATATTTACGGATAGTGTCTCTTATTGTATATTTTTATTATTGTGAATTTTAGTGTGAGGTGTTTGCTATTAGCATCGAAAGAATCATCGAAATTTCTTCTTGGATCATCATGCTTTTTTTACTTTGGCGGTTCGTTCCGAGAAAACAGTGGCGCCAAGCGCACGTCGCTTTCCTTTTCATGCAACTGATGACTTGGTTCCTGGGTTTCCTCACTGTAGAGCTCAAACTACTCGAATACCCCATCCGGCTATTTGAATACGCTTCACGAACCAACTTTACCTTTGAATACTTTGTTTACCCCTCCATCTGCGTTTTGTTCAACTTGTATTACCCTGTAAAATCTACGCTGTTTTTAAAAATAGGCTATTATCTCTGTTATTTAGTGGGTATCACAAGTATTGAAGTTGCCTTGGAGAAATACACAGATCTTATAACCTATCTTCATTGGAATGCGTTATGGACCTTTATCTCCATGCTAGTGACTCTATTTCTTTCACGCAAATACTTCAAGTGGTTTTTTAAATTCGAGAGTTAGGGGATAATTCTCCAATACAAAAAAATAGCTTGCCGAAGCAAGCTTTAGGGTGATGCGATACAAAAGAGAGATTGTCATGAGTGCTGGATAGGAGGCCCTTCACTCACTGTTTATTATAACTAGGAATTATTAAAGAACTATTAAAAAAGTTTGTCCAAAAGTTAACGATTATTGAGGAATATTGCCTCCAGCTATACGAGCTCCTGAATCCCCAGCAGGGTCTGTCTTGTTATCATCTGGACCAGCATGAAGGATTACAGATTTGCCAAAGATGGAGTTTGGCTGATCCTTCTCAAGGGAAACACCTTTAAGTACGAAAAAGGCATTTACATTTCCACTCTTGTCGGCAACGAGGTTAGGAAGATCTCCAGCATGGGCTCCTTCCGGATTCTCATGGCCATGCTTCTTCCCTTCTGGATTAAAATGTCCGCCAGCTGTTGCAAAATCGTTGTTCTCGATCGAATTGGAATGGATGTGGAATCCATGCTCGCTATTCGGAGCCAAACCTGAGGCTGAAACCTTAACCACCACTTGAGGTCCGAGATTATAGAAAGCGGCATAGCCGATTTTTTCAGAATTTGCATCAACTAAGTCTACAAAAGCCGTTCCAATGCGATGCTGCTCCTCATCGGAAATAAAGTAAGCGTGAAGATCATAGTGAGGAACCTCAAATCCAGGATGGCCATTTGGAACAAATTCGATATCGGTTTGGACAACTCCAGGGGATGGCAGTCCTTTCATTCCGGGTACACTTACATGGGATTTGCCATTTGCGAAATCCTCTTGGGCAATCATATATTCCAAGAACACTAAACGACCTTCATGAACTCCGTAGATAGGACCCAATGGCAGTTCAGCAGGATTTGCCCAATGCTCACCCATCGCCGGTACGATGCTTCCTGGTTCTAAGTTAATCGTTCCTTCCGGAAGAACCAATACGTAAGCTTCCTTCGTATCATTATTCCAAGTAAGCATTCCATTTACTGCAGCACTTAAATCCTTAACCCAAGCTGTAGCTTCTCCATGAGCCCAGCGAATATTACTGATCGTTTTTCCATTTAAGCTCACGCTCTGTTGATCTTTAGAAACCTCAACCGTCTTATTGAACAAATGGGCATAGGCATCCACAGACACATAATACTTGCCTTCATGGATGTGGTTCGCCATGGATTTGACCTCCACTCCATTTACGAGAGCGGCAGGCTGCCCCGCATGAGAGTGTGCCTTCTGAATAGAGCTTTGTACACCTGTCACTGGAGCACCACCATGCGCGGAAGCCAGTCCGGTAGTCAAAAGCAAACTACCAGCTACTAATGTTGAAGCTAACTTTTTCATAGAAACACCAACCAATCTATAAATATTATGTAATCATACTTCTAAATTATACCATATTTAACCAATGCTAGTAACCTTTACAAAAATAGTCAAAATTTTAAGATATTACAAAAGAACTAAATAAGGGATGAAAGTTTGGGTCTTTCCACCCCGTTCCTCTTTATTTTTTTAGTTCAATTATCCCTAAGATATCTTCTGCAGACTCGAAATGCATTTTTCCATCCAATTGTACATAGGAAATTCGTTGGTTAGACAGTTTATAGCGATCAATGGCAGCGGTATTCCATTTTAGATCGAACACTTCTTCGTCAAACGATACGGTCTGGATTCCAGCCTGTTTAATGGGCTCAATAACCGATTGAATCCAACCAGGGGTATGGATAACTTTTTGCGAAGAAAAACAAACATAGCCCCCAACTCCTATTCCCAAAGAGCTGAGGGCTATGACCATTCTTCTGTATTCAATTAAAACTCCTTTCCTCTTTTCATCCCACATGTGAAGAAATCACGCGCTTTGCTTACACACCCCCCCTATACCAAGTTCACCATCACTTACTAGGTCAGAAAGTTTTATATAAGCTGCCAATCCGGGATCCTTTCAAAAGATATTGTAGATTTCCATTCTATGCACGATTTTCTGGGGTTACTGCATGGCATCCCTCCTGTGGTTTAACTTTACAACTCTTTATGTACATCACCTCTTCTGTAGTTTTGGTAGGTGTGTTTCTAAGGTGTATCTTTATAATACGGCTAAAATTGAGTTTTGTAAATGTTCAGAAAAAGCAGCCTGAACCTATTTAGCCTTAAAATTCCACTTCTTTCGCCTAGCCAAACCCTTTTTCAAAGCTATATTGCTCCCAAGATCAGTTTAACCCCTCACCTATATCAACTATAATAGATATTGTGGGCTTTTTTCAGACCTGTGACACCGCCTAGTTTTCTATTCCCTCTACAGCTTGATTGAGATCTCTACTCATTCTATTTTAAAAAGGGGACAAAAAGAAAAACAGTACTTTGGTACTGTCCTAGTCTCGGCGCTGCTTATGCTATACTTTCAGCTGTTTGATTCAAAAACAGACGAATTTCTTCAGGCGTCATTCCCAGTTCACGTGCTTCCATGATCAAATCAACCCACTCTGAATCTAATTCCTTCTCTTGATTCATATCCTTCCTATCCACCATAGATTCCCCCCACACCTGAGATATGTATTGCTCCTCAGGCAACCCAGCCGTCATGACATCCCTGTTTTAGACCCGTGGCTTTGCGTCCCCACCTTTCGATAGGTTTGCCCTTTACCTAGATTCATATAATTCATATTATTCAAATATATAGTTATTATAACTAGATACTATTAAAAAGTATGTCAAAGCATGTCATAACTCAAAAAAAATTTAAATTATTGTTGAAGAATGACCAGAAGGATAGAAAACGGCCTGATGCTTCGATCATGCACCTCCCCTTCCTAACATAGGATATATTAATCTGGCTTCGCGGGGGAATGTTCATGATCCAGTATGAGAAATGGGAGTCCGGAAATGATGTTCATTGGTATCGAGAGGATCCCCTTCTCGTTCGGTATGCGAAAAGGTATTTGTCCGATGCGTCTTTTCGTTTCGCGGAGCCGTTTTTTCAAAAGGCCGGGGCTTGGGCTGCGGGACCTATGGATCGGAGGGCCGCCTATACCGATCGTGAGGGAGCCCCAAAGCTAATCCGCTATAACCGAAAAGGAGAAGAAATCAACAGCATCTGGTATAACGAGGGCTATTTGCAGACGATTCGCGAGGGATACGGAACAGGAGTAGTGGCTCTCCGTTATAATCAGCAGGTTCCGGAGCCTCTTTCCTTCATGACCAATTCCGTTTTGTTTTACTTGTTATCTCAGGCAGAGACGGGGTTTACCTGCCCCGTTATTTTGACGCAATCGGTGGCCTTTGTGCTTGAGAAATTCGGCTCCATGCAGCAAAAGCAGGATTACCTGCTACGTCTCGGCAGTATGGATCCTCAACAGCTCATCCAAGGCGGAACTTTCTTGACAGAAATCCAAGGAGGCTCGGATGTCGGCGCGACGAAAACCATAGCTGTAAAACATGGGGATCATTATTTGTTGAGCGGAGAAAAATGGTTTGCCAGCAACTGCGATGCCGAAATCAGCTTGGCACTGGCGCGCTGCAACAATCGACCAGGGACAAAAGGGTTAGGGCTCTTCCTTATCCCCCGTAGCCTGCCTGACGGAACTCCCAACCGCATTTCCATTCGGCGGCTGAAGGATAAACTCGGCGTGAGGGCGGTGCCCAGCGGCGAATTAATCCTGCAGGAAGCTGTGGGCTACCTGATCGGAAAAGAAGAGCACGGCTTTAAATACATGGCTGAAGCCCTCAATGTCTCACGATTAGGAACCGCCTTAGGCGGATTGGCTATTGCCCGGCGGGCGTTTTGGGAAGCGGCCATCTATTCGGCGAATCGGCAAGCTTTTGAGCAATCGGTTCTCCAGTTTCCCCTCGTAAGGGAAACGATGGCTGATCTTATCACCGAAATTGAAGCAGGCTGGGCCCTTCTTGCTCAAACTATCATGGCCTTCGATGAGGTCCATACCTTTCAGCGAGCGACCAAAGACCGCCATACGCTGCTTCGTCTTCTCCTGTCCCTGGGGAAGTATCGTGCAAGTGAATTGGGGGTATCAGCCGCCAAAGCCGCACTGGAGCTTCACGGCGGGAACGGCTATATCGAGGAATATGTCACAGCTCGCTTGCTGAGGGATGCGGTCGTCAACCCGATCTGGGAAGGCACAGCCAATATCCAATGCCTTGAAATCTTAAAAATTCTACAAAAAGATGGATTGGGCCCTTATACTCAAGACCTTCGAAATACCTTGCAGCAAATCCAAACGGATCCTCTCACACCGTGGCGGGAGAGTCTTCTGGCCGAAATTAGCCTATTAGAAGAAGAATTCAAGCGGCTTTTGGTCGCAGATCCCTCTACCCAGCAAGCTTGCTCGAAGCATCTAGCCGATCACCTGTATAACCTGTTTGCGGCTGTGCACCTGCTGGAAGAAGCCCAGTTTGATATCCGTACCGCCAACGATTATCGGCGATTCCTTGTTTTCAAGCGATGGTTTCAACAAAAGCTGGAAACACCTGGACAGTCAAGGTTCTCCATTCCATTTGTCCTGTCGGACGAAATGTTTAATGCCCTTGTTCGCTTCGCTCCTTTCTCTATGTAGCAGGAGGATATTAGATAGAATATACATTCTATAAAAGATGGTGCTGTTCCCGTGATTGTTCAAGACCAGACAAGAAGGGTGGACTGATCACATTGCAAAAGCATATGTTTCAGCAGTTTTTTAGCCGCATGAGCAGTGCTCCATTCCAAGTCCGCTATTGGGATGGAAAGGTCGATCGCTATGGCGAAGAGACCCCTTGTTTTGAGATTCACTTCCGCGAAAAACTTCCTTTCCCAGAGATCATGAGCAATCCGTCTTTAGCGTTCGGTGAGGCCTATATGGATGGAAAGCTGGAGCTTACCGGAGATATGGATGAAGTATTAAGGCTGCTGAGCCGCAATAGGGCGTCCTTTGTCCCCAAACTCCTAGCTCCCCTTACGAAGATGGCATCCAAGAAGGTGCAAAAGGAAAATATCCAATACCACTACGACTTGGGGAATGAATTTTATTCCCTTTGGCTGGACTCCACCATGAGCTATTCCTGCGCGTATTTTAAGAACGAGGACGATTCTCTAGAGCAGGCGCAGCTCCAAAAGATTGACCACGTATTGAAAAAGCTGCAGCTCAAGCCCGGAGAGAAGCTATTGGATATCGGTAGCGGCTGGGGCTGGCTGATTGTGCGCGCAGCCCAGCAGTACGGCGTTCAATCCATGGGGATTACGCTAAGTGAGGAGCAGTTCAAGAAAACGAAGGAGCGCATTCAGGAGCTTGGGTTAGAGGGATCAGTAGAAGTCAAGCTGATGGATTACCGAGATCTTCCTCACACGGGGCTCCGTTTCAACAAGATCGCCAGTGTCGGAATGTTCGAGCATGTAGGTCAAGCGCAATTCCCTCTATTTATGAGATCCGTGGAATCCGTCTTAAACGACAAGGGCCTTATGCTGCTGCATACCATTACTTCCCCTAGGGAAGAAGCGACCAATCCATGGATTACGAAATACATCTTTCCTGGAGGCTACATCCCCTCCTTGAGGGAAATCGTCAACCTGCTGCCCGATTATGATTTTCACGTGAGTGATATCGAAAGCTTACGGCTCCATTACGCCAAAACCTTGGACCACTGGTCCGAACGCTTCGAAAAACATGTTGAAAAAGTCCAAGAAATGTACGGGGAAAAATTCGTGCGGATGTGGCGGCTTTACCTACGCTCCTGCGCCTCGTCTTTTCGGGTAAGCGGGCTGAATATTCATCAGATCTTATTTTCCAAAGGCTTAAACAATGATATGGCTTTAACCCGAGAGCATGTATATCGTTGAGATATGGACACCTATAGATCAACCTCAATTGTGATAAGATCGTATATCTTATCACAATTGGATCGGAGGTTTGAAAAAAAGCCTGGTCAGCATCCAGTTAAGGACGAGACCAGACTTTTTCTTATAACTTATTACTGCGTGCTTCTTGTATAGCTTGAACATACTGCTTTGCTTTTTCCGTAATCCGGGCAAAATCCTGTTCTTTGATCGCATTCATATCGACTAGGTTTCCGCCCACTCCTACGGCAGCCACACCAGCTTCAATGAAAGAAGCTACGTTTTCTAAATTCACTCCACCGGTTGGGATGATCGGAATATGCGAAAGCGGGCCTTTTACATCTTTGATGTATTTGACTCCCAATCCCGTGGCAGGGAAGATCTTGACCATATCCGCTCCCCACTCCATCGCTTGAATCATCTCGGTTGGCGTCATGACACCCGGTACAGCGACTTTTCCGTACCGCAAAGTGGTCTGAATCACATTCTGGTGAAGGCTGGGACTAAAAACGAACTCCGCTCCGTGTTCAATCGCTAACCTCGCCGATACCTCATCGATGACGGTTCCTGCCCCGACAATCGCTCTTCCCTCAAAAGCTTTCGATAGCTGGCGGATCGATTGGAAAGCTCCGGGGGCATCGACGGTAACTTCAAGGGATGTGACTCCCCCCTCGATCAGGCTTTCCGCTACTTTTTCCAATTGATCTTCCGGCACTTTGCGAATCACGGCGATGACGCCGCTTTCTACTAGACTTTGCAACAATTTGATTTTCGGCAACATGACTTTGCTCCTTCTCCCACTTCTAGTTCTCTATCTCTTCACTTCATTCCCCTTGCGTGCAGGGTCGACCTGATTCCAGAACGGATAGCCTTCTACATCCCCTGCCACCGTTAACGCGTACGCACCGATCCGGTTTCCGAACTGAACCGAATCCCGGTAGCTCCAACCTCGGATCTGACCAGACAGGAATCCCGCGGCAAATCCGTCGCCAGCCCCTACCGTATCCACGATCTGCTCGACACGATATCCTTCCACATACTCCTGCTGCTCAGGTGTAGCATAGAAAGCGCCTTTTTCTCCAAGCTTAATCACGACCACTTTGGCCCCGTTCTCCAGGAGACGGCTGGAAATGCCTTCAGGCGTACGTTCCCCTGTCATGATTTCTCCCTCATCAAGCCCCGGAAGCACGATATCACACTGGCTGGCAATCCGGCGAAGCACGCTTCCTGCTTCCTCCTTGGACCACAGCCTTAAGCGGATATTCGGATCAAAGACGACGGTCACTCCGCGATCCTTCGCCAGCTCAATGGCCCGAAAAACGGTTTCTTGGCAGGTCAGGCTTAAGGCCGGCGTAATGCCTGTCAGGTGGAGAAATTTAGCTTGGGCAATATAATCGGCATCCAGATCCTCAGGCGTCATGAAGCTCGCGGATGATCCTTTACGATAATAATAGATCTTTGGGTCTTGCCCCATTTGCCGTTCCTTGAAAAACACAGCGGTGGGATGGGTCTCATCAAAGATTACACGAGAAGTATCGACCCCTTCCCCGCGTATAAAATTGCGAACATATAGACCGAATTCATCCTCGCCTAAACGGCTGAACCAGCCGACCTGGTGCCCTAACCTGGCTAAGGCAATCGCCAGATTCGATTCTGCCCCGCCAATCGTTTTTTCGAACTGGTTCACATAACGAAGCGGGCCTACGTTTCCCGGCGTAAAGAGAACCATGGTCTCTCCTAGCGTCACTACATCCATTGCTCTTCCTCCTAGCGTAACCTAGAGTTCAACAATCGCCTTGATTACTTTTGATTCGGGCTTCAGCCAGCCTTCGAACTGCTGGATCATGTCGTCAAAGCTGCAGCGGTGGGAAATGTACGATTCAATGTCCACCCCTCCGCTCTTAACGGCTTTGATCACATAATCAAAATCCTCTCGGGTCGCATTGCGGCTCCCCATAAGAGTCAGCTCTTTTTTATGGAAATCGGGATCCGAGAACGTAATATCCGATTTCACTAGCCCGACATAGATCAATTTTCCCCCATGGGCCGCATAGTTAAACGAGTCGGACATGGATCTTGCATTCCCCGTGGCATCGAAAACAACAGTAGGGAAATCTCCATTGGTAATATCAGACAAAGCGTTCATCGGGTCTTGCAGGGCATTTACGGTATAATCCACGTCTGCCCACTTTCGGCAATAAGCAAGACGCTCTTCATTCACATCCATCGCAATGACCTTCGCCCCCTCTTGCTTGGCAAAAGCCATTACGCCTAACCCAATCGGTCCCGCCCCAATCACAAGGACGAATTCGCCTTGAAGAGAGCCTGCGCGTCGAACGGCATGGGCGCCAATGCTTAAAGGCTCCAAGATAGCCGATTGATCGAGAGTGAGTCCCCCTGTTCGGATCAAGTGACTGGCAGGAACGTTAAGATATTCGCGCATTCCGCCATCGGCATGAACGCCTAGCACCTTAATGCTGGTACAGCAATTGGTCTTCCCCTTGCGGCAAGCAATGCATTCGCCACAATTCAGGTAAGGAATGACCGCAACCTGATCTCCCGCTTTCAACCCTTGCGCGTTCTCGCCAATGGACTCAATCACGCCGGAAAGCTCATGGCCCAGTACCCTTGGATAGCTAAAGAAAGGCTGATTCCCTTTATAAGCATGCAAATCGGTTCCGCAAATCCCAATTCTGCGAATCCGCACCAGGGCCTCTCCCTGCTGTACAGATGGATGGTCAACCTCTACCATTTTGAATTGATTAGGCTGTTCACAAACGATACTTTTCATAGAAACTCTCTCCCTCTCCCTAATTGGAACTTTTAAAGGATTACTCCCTCTTTAAAGATGCTTATCTCTCTAAATCCGTAGAATTCGTTTTTGGTTTGCCGCTCACCAGAAGCCACTTGAAGAATATAGTCAAAGAAATCCTGGCTGGTTTCTTCCATGGTTTTGCCCTCGATCAGCTGGCCGGCATTGTAATCAATCCAGTTTTTCTTGCGCTGGGCCAGCTCGGAATTGGTCGCCATTTTCACGGTCGGTACTGGTCCCCCAAATGGTGTTCCTCTACCGGTTGTAAACAGTACGATATGAGCGCCCGCCGCCGATAATGCGGTTACAGACACCAAATCATTGCCAGGGGCCTGAATGAGATTCAAACCGTTCTTTACCACCCGCTCCCCGTAGCCGCGAACATCCACCACCGTGGCATGACCGCCTTTTTGGGTACAGCCCAGCGATTTTTCCTCGAGTGTGCTGATACCCCCCGCTTTATTGCCAGGCGATGGGTTCTCATAGATTTCTTGATCATGACGGATAAAGTATTGCTTGAAATCGTTGACAAGATGAACAATTTTGTCATACACCTGCTCATCGCTGGCCCGGCTCATCAGAATCGTTTCCGCACCAAACATCTCCGGCACTTCCGTAAGGATGGTCGTCCCTCCCTCGGAGATGATTTTATCGGAAACCGCACCTACAAGCGGATTGGCGGTAATGCCGGAAAATCCGTCAGAGCCCCCGCACTTCAATCCCACTTTCAGCTTGGATACGGGGATCGGCTGACGCTGGAATTGCTCCGCGTACTCCACTAGCTCGCTCATCAGCTCCAGACCAGTCTCCAGCTCATCCTCCACCTCTTGGGATTTCATGAAACGGATTCGGCCTGGCGGATAATCCCCCAATACTTCCTTGAAGGAATCGATCTGATTATTTTCGCACCCTAGTCCAACGATGAGGACACTCGCTGCATTCGGATGAAGCGCGAGAGAAGCCAATAGCTTTTGGGTATTCGTCAGGTCATCTCCAAGCTGGGAGCAGCCATAGGGATGGGGAAAATGATAGACGCCGTCAATGCCGCGATCTTTAAATTGGTCATTGGCCATTTTCGCTAAGGCTTCACAGGTTTTATTAATGCAGCCGACCGTATTGATAATCCAGATTTCATTTCGGATGCCCGCTTCCCCGTTTTCCCGAAGATAGCCCTGGAACGTCCGACCCGACTCGGTCGGAGAAACGAGAGGATGGACCGGTTCATAGGTATAGTCCAAAATCCCTTTTAATCCGGACTCTAAATTATGCGTGTGCACCCACTCCCCTGCACTCAGGTCGGTTTTGGCCTTACCGATGGAATAGCCGAATTTCAGCACATCGGAGCCTTTTTCCACCGGACGGATTAGAATTTTATGCCCCTTTTGGATATCTTCTTTCAGCTCAACACGCGTGTCTTCATCAATCTGAAGAACTTCGCCTTTCGGAATCGGCTCCAAGGCAATGACCACATGATCTTTAGAATTCAACTGGATAAAGCGACTCATTGGGCATCCTCCATCTCTTTCATCTCCACGCATAGCCTCTTCGCAAGGCCAGGGTAACCGCTTAGGTTCTCTCCCCAAAGAGCACTGTTGCTCAGAATGTTTTCCATCAGCTCTTCCATCGAGATTTCTTTTGCTTCGAAACTCCCCCATTGTTCCGAGAAAAAGGCTAAGCTTTCGGCGTCATCCTTGACCTGATAGGCAGTGCCGTCGAAACGCCGGCCTACATACTGGTTTTCTTCCTTTTTCACACGGTAAAAACGAAGCAAATAAGCAAAGGCTTTGACGATACGCCCCGGAAGCTGGCCTTGCTTGCTGGTATAATCGAGGAGCGAAGGCAGCAGCCGTACTTTAAACTTGGAAATGCTATTTAATGAAATGTCAGCTAGTCGATGGCATAGAAACGGATTTTTAAAGCGTTCGATCACCGTCTCGGCATAGGCCATTGTCATTTTCACATCGTAAGACAAAGATGGAACAATTTCGCGTTCCATTGTTTCTTGAATAAAAGATTCGAAATCGGGATGTTCTACCGTTTCTCGGACTTCCTCCAAGCCGTGCAGCAGGGCCATCGGAGTCATCAGCGTGTGCAGGCCATTCAGAATGCGAACTTTTCGTACTTGGTAAGGCGTCAAGTCCTCTACCCAGTGCACATTCAAGCCAGCTTTCTGCAAAGGCAGGCGCTCATCCAATGCCGGGTCTCCTTCAATCACCCATAAATGATAAGGCTCTGTCACGTTCAGCATGGCATCTTGATATCCCCACTCAGCAAACCATTTCTCCGCTTCTGCTTTAGGGTAGCCTGGCACAATTCGATCGACGAGGGAATTTAAAAATAGATTATGCTTCTCCAGCCAATCGATAAAGGACTCAGGCAGCTGCCAATCCCGGCTATGCTGAAGGATACATTCCTTCAAGGTATCCCCATTTCTTGCCAGCAGCTCGCACGGCAGCATCACGAGGCCTTTTTCTGCATCCCCGCGAAAATGCTGATACCGGCGATAAAGGAAAGCCGTGAGCTTGCCTGGAAACGACTCGATCGGAACGCCTTCGGTAAAGGAACTCTCCTGGTAGGTTAGACCGGCCTCTGTCGTATTTGAGACCACGAACTCTAGTGTAGGATTCTCAGCTAAAGCCATAAATTTTGGCCACTCGCCATACGGATCGATCGCATCGGCGAAAACAGAGATAATCTCTTTCGTATCGACTTTCTGACCATGCTGCAGGCCGCGGGTCATTAGCGTATATAAACCGTCTTGAAGTTTTAACTCTTCTAATTTCGCTTTTCCGGAAGGGCGCGGTTGAGTCACCGCAATGCCTCCAGCGAAAACCTCTTTTTTATAGCATTCATGAATCATCCAATCAAAAAAGCCGCGCAAAAAGTTACCCTCGCCGATCTGCAGCACTTTGATTTCCTTAGCGCTGGCAAGCGGCAGATTTTTTGCTGCTTCATGCTCTATACCTAAACGGTTGATTTGACTTGTTTGCGCTTCCACGTCACTCTCTCCCTCCATGTTCCTACACTTCATTCTATCAACAATATAAGGAATAAAAATGGTCGAATTTGATGTTTTTATACTCTTTTTTGATATATAATAGAGCGGGGTGATGCTCATGCAATCTGTACAAAAAATCGACTACCGTTCTCTCTTTCCGTTTTCCTTTGTATTCAAGGATCGAAAAAGCCCTCAACGAGAGCTCCCGGACCATGTCCATGATTATTATGAGCTCGTTTTCGTTTATAGCGGCAAAGGAACTTTCTTTATCGATGATGTGTTTTATGACATGAACCAAGGCGATGTTTTTATTCTTCCGAACAATACGATTCATCGGGCGATGCCGGATGGAACCGATCCGGTTACTTCCTCCGTCATTTTCTTCAGCCCTACCCTGCTTTATGACATGACGATCGACGAAACCTTCTCCTACATGAGTTTGTTTGACCATGTGAAAAAGCAAAGAAACTATCAGTTGTCGCTAGATTCCAAGCTTTGGCCGATCTTCGAAGGCTATTTGCTGAGCATCCAGCAAGAGGTGACCCAACCGCAAAAGGGCTCGAAGCACGCCACTCTCTTAGCTGTTCACCAGATCCTGCTCCAGCTATGCCGGGTGAGCCAGCAACAACAAGAACCGACGGAGCCCTATCATCATGGTCCCAGCTGGATTAAGGAGATCCTGTCTTATATCGAAGCCCATCTCGCCCAGGAGCTCAGCCTGACGGATTTAGCCCAGGAAGCCTTGGTGAGCCCGGCTCACTTTAGCCGAGTGTTTAAGCAGACCACCGGAATGGGGCTGACCGTCTATTTAAATACCAAGCGAATGGTCAAAGCGAAAGAATTGTTAATGCAAACCGACATGACCATTGCCCATATTGCCGAACAAACCGGATACGACAGCTTGACCCATTTCCACCGGATTTTCAAGAAATTCGTCGGCACGACTCCCGCCGATTTCCGGAAGCAATCGAAGCTTTACCCTCAGCTAAGATGACAAGAAAACTTGGCTCGCCCCAAGCTACAAGTTTTCCTCGTGCTGTCCAAATAATGTAACGAAGTTATAATTCTGACAGTAAAAAAAGCACAGGCCATATGTCTGTGCTTTTTATGTTTGGCGTTACATGAACGTATTCGGCATCCACATTGAAATAAATGGAACAAAAGTGATCAGCATTAGTGCGATGAAGAGCACAACGTAAAACGGGATAACCTCTTTGACAAACTCTTCCACCTTCACGTTGGTAATGGAACAAACCGTAAAGATCGCCGTACCCAATGGAGGTGTGATCGTCCCGATCCCGAGGTTGAATAAGAGAATCATCCCAAAATGCACGGGATCGACTCCATAAGCTTGAGCCATTGGGATTAACAGCGGCGTAAGGATGATGATCGCTACGTTTCCTTCAATGAACATCCCGAGGATAAGCAAAAAGAGATTCAGGACAAGGAGAAATGTTACAGGACTATCTACTAACCCGGTGACATATTCGGTTGCCATATGCGGAATTCTTTCATAGGTGAGAATCCATCCAAAACAAGCTCCTCCAGCGATAATGAGCATAATGGAAGACGTTGTTGTGACGGTTTCTTGAATGGCTTCCTTTAAATGAGGAAGCTTCATTTCCCTATAGAATACAACCCCTAGAATTAAAGCATAAACAATGGCAATCGCACCCGCTTCTGTTGGCGTAAACACCCCAATGCGTATGCCCCCGATAATGATGATAGGAAGCAATAAAGCCAGGATCGCATCTTTGGAGGCGACCACGACTTCTTTCGGTCGGGCCATTTTTTCTCGGATGGGCTTGTACCCTCTTTTTTTAGATACAAAGTGCACCGCCAGCATCATAAGAAGACAGGTCATCAGCCCAGGTATGACCCCGGCCAAGAACAGCTTTCCAATGGATACGTTACCGATATAGCCGTATAAAATCATTCCGATACCCGGCGGGATCAGCGGCGTGATCAGAGAGGAAGCACCAATGACAGATGTCGAGAAGCCTGGCGAATATCCTCTTTTTTGCATTTCCGGATACATGACTTTCGCCTGCATCGCAGCGTCAGCTAAACCTGAACCCGATATTCCGCCCATCATGGTACTCAGCACGATACTGACTTGGGCTAAGCCGCCAGGCAAATGGCCGGTCAACGATTCCGCAAAGACCGTCATTCTTCGGGTAATCCCCGTATAGTTCATGAGGACTCCTGCAGCGATGAAGAAAGGAATCGCTAGTAAAGGAATGGATTCCGTACCTGCAATCATCCGCTGAACCAAAACCATAGTCGGCATATTTTGGGCAACGAGGAAATAAAGCAAAGAACTAGCTATAATGGCATAAGCAACAGGTATATTCGCAATAAAAAGCCCAAATAACGTCGCACTCGCTATGGCTATACTCATGATTCACACTCCTTTGCCGATGACTGTTCATAGTTGATTTTCCCTATTTTTGCCGTCAGTTTTTTCTTCAAGCGAATCAGGACGTGGATGGCCGAAAAAACACCGGACAAAACCACTGCCAAATCAATATAAACATAACTAATACCTAAAACCGGTGTAATCTTATCCCCTGCTTGCATCATCAACAAGCTTCCATAATAAATGAAGACCGTTCCGATAATCGCGAGAACCACCAATTCTCTAATCAATAAAGCCACCACTTGCAGCTTGACGGGAAGCTTTAAAACGAAATAATCAATCCCTACGTGACCATCCTGCCGGTTCACGGCACTTGCTCCCCAAAACGTAAGCCATACAAACAGGGCCAAGCTCATTTCCTCTGTCCACTTTAGCGGCTCGCCTACGACAAATCGCATAAACACGCCAACAACAGTAACTAGAACAATCAAAACCAAAGCTAAGGAAGAAAAGAGATGATCAAGATTCAAAAACCACTTTTTAACGGACTCACCCATACTGCCGATCACCACCTTTGAAAAGTTACAGGAACTGCTTACTGGGAAAAACTCCACTTATCATCGATAAAACGGTCCAAAACGGAGCATTTATCGTGATTGGATAGATTTGATACTGTCGATTAATAGTTCGATTAAATGGCAGGTTCCAGATAATAGGAGAAAGTCCGACTATAATTAAAATCAAGGACTTTTTGGTGAAAATAAGGGGAGAAAATCCGGTTATTTCTCTAAAACACTGAAAAAATCAGGATTTTTAAGGTTTAGCCGGAAAAACTCCGCTTATTTTTAACTCCTTTATTGATTCGCCATTATTGCTTAATGATTTCTTGAACCTTATCGTATAGACCAGGGCTCCACTCTTTTACGTTGTTGTACATTGGCTTAACCGCTTCCTTGAACAATGCTTTATCCACTTCTGTGACGGTTACACCGGCAGCCTTCATTTCTTCCAGCGCCTTCGCATCCGCTTCTGCTACCTTCTGAGCTCCGAACTTCCCTGCTTCATCTCCAGCTTCTTTCAACGCTTTAACGATATCTTCAGGCAACGTTTCGATGAAGCTTTGGCCTGCTACCCATTGAGACACGTTCTGGATATGACCGGTAAGTGCAATGTGCTTCGCGCTTTCATAAGCCTTCGAACCCACGATAACCGGAAGCGGGTTTTCCATTCCATTGATTACCCCTTGTGCCAAGGCAGGATATACTTCACCTAAAGGCATTGGAGTTGGTGTAGCTCCCATCGTTTCCATCGCTTGGATCATAAGCGGAATGTTCGGAACGCGAACTTTTAATCCTTTCAGATCCTCAGGTGTAGTTACAGGCTTGTTGGTAATCAATTGGCGATCTCCGTAAACCCACTTCGCTGTTACGATATGAAGCCCTTTTCCTTGCAATTCCGTTTCAAGCCCCTTAAAGAAATCGCTGTCGATCAGCTTAAACATTTGCTCATAGCTGTCTGTTAAGTAAGGGGCATAAAGGATTCCGAAGTCCGGAACATAATCCATAAAGAAGGCTCCATCGGCAATCGTAATCACGTTCGCACCCATCTTCATCTGCTCGATGACGTCTGATTTAGATCCCAATTGGGAGCTCGGATAAAGCTCAACCTTCAGCTTTCCGTTCGTTTTCTCCTCGGCAAGTCGCTTCCACTCTTGTACCGCTAAATCAATCGGCTCACCTGGCTGGTTTTCATAAGCAATCTTTACTGTGTATTCTTTTCCCTCTGCGGCAGGCTCAGCGGAGGTTGCTGGCTTTCCAGAGTTTCCTCCGCCACAGGCTGTAAGCGCAACCGACAGTGCCATCGTTGTTGCCAGTGATAGAATCCAAGACTTTTTCTTCATTTTTCATTTCCCCCTCTAATTATGTTTGTAAAGTTCAGCAAAAACTGTGTTCTCATTTGCAATCGCTATCAAGATCATCATTAAACGCTTTAGACAAATCCTATTTTAAATAATAAATCTGGAGATAAAAATGACATTTCACGCTATATTTATACTCTTTTTTGATATTAGATTATGGAATTAGAGTCACTCGAACAGATCCCGGTGCTTTTCAAAAATATGGGTTCTGAATCCTTCCAGCAATCGAAGGTGCCCCTGAAGTAGTTTAACGGTTTTCCTCGCATCCTTTTCTCTTAATGCGTTAAAGATCGCCACATGTTGGTCCGTGCTTTGCTGTTCATGGCGGGCTTCCTGCAATTCCAGATAACGCAACCGGTTCAGATGAGCCCTCATCGAGCTTATCACGGACAGAAGGGTCTGATTCCCTGTCACTTCGATGATCGAATCATGAAACTCTTCATCTAGGCGAACATAAGAAAAATAATCCTGCTCCTGGATGACCTTTTTCTGCTTTTCAATATTCTCAAGAATGCGGGCTTCTGCTTGCTGGCAGACTTGATCCTGGACATCCCATATCCTGGCTGCCTTAGCAAACGCACTCGTCTCTAAGCTTTCACGAACAAATTGGGCTTCCTCGATTTTCTGTAAAGACAATTTCATGATGCGTGCCCCGCGCTGCGGCAGGATGCGAATCAGCTCATCATTTTCCAGCTTTCGGAAAGCCTCGCGAATGGGGGTCCGGCTGACTTCAAACTCGGCTGCCACCACATTTTCAAAAATCATATCCCCCGGTTTTAGGCTCAGGGAAACGATTCTGCGCCGAACTTCTTCATAGACCATATCACTCAAAGTCAGTCTTGCTTTAGAGGTAAAATCTTGAGCCATGAATTCCTCCAGGTTTAATTTATTGGCTTCCCCCAGCAAAAGAGGTGCGGAGGGCACAGATTAGGATACTTGTATCCAAGTTGTGTCTCATTGATATTACTTGGTTACTTGTATCCAAGTCAAGATGTTTTGTTTATTTTGAAACATCTCCCCTCCGGTAAGCGTCTAAACTTAGAAGGGAGGGATGCAAATGAATCGTGTAAAAGTAGGGCTGTGCCTGCTCATCCTTGTTCTCGTATGGGGAGGAAATCTTGCCTACTTCGTGCGTCATCAACTTGACCAACCCTTGTTCTTGAAGCATTACTATAACATTCAAAACATAGGGGATAAGGTGAGTTTTGAACTCTTTTATCTGGTAAACCAAAAAGATGAGGTGGGCGTCAGCGCAATCCATATCCCCACTTATGGCATTTATTCCTATCCAAACTGGGAAAACGAACGAAACCGAACTCCTCATCACAAGGTAAAAAGTGTCCAATGGGAATGGGGTCCAGAAACTTTGGCCGCCCTTGAGGACAATGCAATCATACAGGAAATCGAAGTGGAGTTTACAAATGGGAGCCGTCAGCGGGTCAATATCGGTGAAATTCGGATTCGCCGGGTAAAAGCCGATCACCCTTACATTCACAGCCAATCCAGCGGAGGCTCCTCCGATCATACCGGCTTTACGATTTTCAGAGAAGGCGAACCTCTCAAATTCATTGGGTTGAAGCATTTGCCTCCAAATTTGAATCCGGAGGTATTGTCTATTCAAGTGAATGGTCAAAGCATCGATAGAGGGATTGAACCGGAGCGTTTTGATTTTAAGCCTTTTGTGGAGTTAAAATATGCCTTTCAATTTCCCAAGGATGATCCCAGGGCCCAGCACGTGTATGGGGGCACACCAATCCTCGAGGTCCAAACCGAGGATGGAGAAGTCAAAGAAGGCTTGATGTTTATCCACTATACACCGAATTTCAGCAGGGAGGATATTCAAGCCATGCTTCGCGAAAGGAGGGCGAATTGATATGTTTTCTATGGCCTATCGTCGGATTTTTCAAGGACTGCTGCTCGTACTCCTTGATTTTCGTATCCAATACTTCGATATTCTTCCTGACTTTCTAGGCTATATCTTGATTTTTCGTGCACTGGGTACTCTTGCAGAACAGCACTCCTATTTTTCAAAGGCCAAACCGTATGCCCTGGTGCTGATTTTCCTTTCTTTAACCAGTATCTTCGAGGTACCCCAAACGAATCTCCTAGAGCACTCCATATCCACCCAAGAGCTAGGCTGGCTTTTATTAGCGCAAGGAATCATGATCTTGGATGTCGTTGTTCTATATTGGATATGCCAGGGAATTGGTGAACTGGCCAAGGAACGAAGCTTAGACGAATTACGGGAAAAAGCCCGCTTCCGCTGGCAGTTTTACTTTGCCGTCACATCAGTGCTACTCGTATATACGCCCTTTGCCCTCAACCTTGATCCCTCCTGGAACATGCTGATGATTCCTTTGGTGATCCTCATGTTTTGGGCCATGGTACTTGTGCTGGGGCTAGTGAGGACGGCTGAGGTTGAATTGAAGGATTGAGGGGTTGTGCGCGATTGAGTGTTCGAGAGATTTTCGAGAGAATTAGCAGGTGATTCGAGAGATTTTACTTCTTTTTCGAGAAATTTGTTTACGAAATGCATTGATTAGCTGAATAGTAGCTAGTCTAAATCTGATCATGAAAAATGCCAAGAAATCTTGACCTCCAGCAAGAAAAAATGAAGCAGGAAGTCATTTTTTGGCAGGGCCTAGGCCCTATCAAGTCCACTTTTCCATCCCTCTGTTGATAAGTGGCAAACCGCCAACTAAACTGGAAATCAATCCAGAAATAATTAAAATAATTGGATTAACGCCATCTAATTCAGTCCAATCCCATCATTTTGGTCGTTTCACCCACGTTAGTGGTCGTTTTTCCACCTATATACATAATAAGGCACCCGGTTTGAAGGTTTAAGTGGAGAATTTCCACTTCAAGCCCCTTCGTTCCTGTCGCAAGAAAGACTAGTGATGCCCTTTGCTAAAAAAGATCGGATCAACGCAGCGTTCAAGGTTCTAGATTATTCGTTAACGCTTGATCAATGGTTTGAAATCCTGCATGCACTCAATGGGACACGAGGTGCCGTAGTCCGTATGCACATAAGGTGGAGAAAGTTTCTCCACCCTACTGCTTCAATCTCAACACATCCTCCGGATCGGCTACCACCCGTCCGTAGTACTTTTTGGAGCGGAAGTTGTGAATTTCCTGACAGGCTTTTGCCATTTTGTCCAGGACCACTTCTTGACGCAACTCTTCTTTCGGGGTCCAATAATAAATTTTCATTTCGTACGGCTCCCCGCTTTGGTCCTCCCGCTCATATAAAATCCGGTCCGCTTTGACAAACCCGTTTTTCAAGTAAAAGTTCGCTCTCTTTAATGTATCCTCATCCTCCCGGTCGATGGGTTCCACTTCGAGAATAATGTCTTTCCCCTTCTTCTTTAGCTGGTTTAAAACCTTCGACCCTACCCCTTTGCCCCTTTTTTCCGGCTTGATCAAGAGATAATCGATAAAGAGAAAAGTTGGAAATTCAGCGTATAAGAGCAGATATTCATCGGTTTCATCCTTATGATAAACATCCTTATCCTCAATGAGAGCTTGCAATTGCCGGCGATCTTTCATTTCATGCTCAGGAAAATATTCATTTAACCGTTCAAACCATTCCATACAAAACACCCCGATTTTGGTTTAGATTCTCTCCATAATATTTCCTATTTGGAGTTTGTCCACTCCCGACAGAAGAAAAAGCCCTCGATCCGATGATCGAAGGCAAGATGACGTGTGTAATTTTTACTGTTCTCTTAAGCTTTCTTCATCGTCCACAGGCATGCTGGCGAATTTCTCTCCCGATACGTACTGCGATTCGATGGTCATTACTTCATTGGCTTCTTTTTCAGGGTTATAGGTTTGCTTAGGATTCTTTTTTTTCATGCCAAAGGCCCTCCTTAGTGTTTAACATCGGGTATAGTTTGCCCATGGACCCATGCTCTATTTCTCTCCCTCCTCCAATGCCCGGTTCGCCAAAAGCTTTGTTACCGCATCGTCCATCGGCGGATTATGCAGGCCAGCCCGGACATCCCGATACCACCTTTCCAAAGGCAAGGACCGTGACAGGCTGGCCCCGCCAACCACCCGCATAGCCAAATCCACAATCCGGATCGCGCTATTGGTCGCTATCTTCTTGGCCAAACCAAGCTCTGGCTGAAGGGTGGTGCGCTCCTCGGGAAACTTGTCCCATCGGTCTGCCACGGAATAAAGCATAGTCCTCGCGGTCATCAGCTCTTCTTCCATCTGTCCCAATTTCTGCTCAATATGAGGAAGCTCCGCGATGGAGCCTGTGAGACTGTTCGGCCGATAATTCCTTGCATAATTCAAAGCAAAGTCGCGAGCTGCGTAAGCAATCCCAATATAGCAGGCTGGGATATGCAAGAGCCAGCCATCGCCATCTTTCTTCTCACCGGTCTTCTTGCGAATATAGCCTTCCTCCGGAACAAACACCCGATCCAGTACCACATCATGGCTTCCCGTTGCCCTCATGCCAAGGGTGTTCCAGGTCTCGTCGATTTTTACCCGTTCATCTTTACGAACATAAAAAAGCCCCACTTCCCCCTCCTCTTCCATATAAGCCGAGACAATGAACTGATCAAGAATAGGACTGAGCGTGCTGAAAATTTTCCGGCCGGAGATGAGCCAGCCTCCTTGCGTTTTTTCTGCCACCGTTTCCGGCCTTCCGCCTCGGGTCGGGCTTCCTGTTTTTCGTTCACTGGAAAAATGGTTAATCATCGCGCCATCCTCCACCACTTTCCGGCAAAAGCGCGCAAACAAAGCCTCCGGCCATACCTCTGTATACCGATAATGGTGGACAAGCCCCAAATGCCATCCAAAGGAAAGAGCTGTAGACCCATCTCCTCTCGCCAAGCGCTCCTGCACCAAGACCATCTCGTACAAAGAGATTTCATCCCCTCCGTAGATCTGGGGAACCGTGAGCTTCATAAAGCCGGCTTTTTTCATATCCTCAAAGTTTTCAAAAGGAAAAGATCCCTCTTCATCATGCTTCGCCGCACGTTCCGAAAAGATGGACGCCAGCCGCTCCGCCCTCGCCGCAAGCGCCGCTTCCCTACCGTTTCGTACAAAATAATCGATTGCTTTCTGAATTGGCATAGCTAGGAAAACCTCCCTTTCTGCTCCTGTCAAGCGTCCTGTATCCCCCCATTATAGCAAATATTCAAAATGAAATTCCCGCATCTTAAGGAAGGTACGAAAGGTAGAAGAAGAATAAATTAAGGCAAACAGAACATCATAATAACAACTCACGTTATAAAGGGGGAGCTATCGTGTTGAAAAAAGGAATGAAGTGGGCTCTTGCTGCCGCATTACTGTCAGTCCCCATAGGTTGCGGTGCAGGTCCTGAGATCCAGCAGGAACGGCAAGAAGAAATGATCGACGAGCATGAAGATGAACAATTAAATAATCCCGTTACAGAGTATCGACAAGAGCAAATAGAAGACCGATACGATGATAGGGAATAATGCTTCAGCGTCCCTTTGGGGCGTTTTTCTTTTTTACCAATGCAAAATCACGCGAACAACTTTCTAGTATGTTATTATGTATAATATAGTAAATTTTTTACATAAATAGATAGAGTTTGTGGAGGAGCCTTTATATGAAAAATGCCATTCATCTCTCTTTAATAGGAACATTGCTATTTTCCGGCCTTGCTTCTGTACACGCAGAAGATGTCATTGTTTCAGAGGAGCTTTCCGATAAACGCTCCACTCCAAAGCCTACGCATTCCATTTTCATCAATCAAATCGTCAGAGACTATAAACCCTTAAATATAAATGGAAGAACCTTTGTCCCTCTTCGTTCCCTCTTTGAGGACTTGCAAGCCACGGTCAACTGGGACGGAAAGACGAAGTCGGTTACAGCAAAGAAAGAAAGTCATACTTCCAAGCTGGTCATCAACTCCACAATCGGTTATGTCAATGGGATCAAGAAAAGCTTAGATGTTGCCCCTTTTATCCACAAGGATAGGACGATGGTCCCTGTGCGATTTGTTTCGGAGGCTTTGGGCTATAAAGTACATTGGGATGAGAAAACGAGCTCCGTCTACGTCACAGCAGAGGACGTTCAACCCCAAGACCCGTCGGGGCTCACCATCAAAGTGAACGGACAGGTTGTCGACTTCACCAAAGAGGGCTTACAGCCCTACACCTACCCCATGATCCAAGATGACCGCGTTTATTTTCCCAAGTCAATCTTTGAAGGCTTTGGCTACGAGCTAGGGGTCCTCTATCATTTCCCTTTGAGCTTATATGATCCGAATAATAAAGAGAATAAGATCGTTATTCGTTATGGGAGCATTGAGTATATAGAAGGCGGCAAAGAAAAAGAAGAAAAAGCCAAAGCCTTAAGCGAGGAAGAATGGCCGATTCATATGGGAGCGAATCACTATATGTATCCCCTTGAAGTTATCGAAAAAACCTTCGATCTAAAAGCCTCATGGGACAAGCCATCTGGCGTCATTACCTTTGACTAGAAAACTTGACTGACACCAAGCTTTAGTTCTGCGTCAATAAGTTTTCCTCGTGCTGTCCGAATGATGTGACTACGAAGTATAAATTCTGACAGTATAAAGGCAAGAGGCGTCTTAAAAGTAGTTAATAGTTGGAAAATCTCCACTTACAATAAAACTTTATCAGATTTCATATGTAGTAGTTGGAAATTCTCCTACTAATCACTATATTGATTCCATTTTGGACCGTTTTATCGATGATAAGTGGAGTTTTTCCCATTAAGTCTTCCGTATGGACCAGCTTTTGGGACAATCTCTCTTATTTTTTATTTAGTCCATTAACTAACTCCAACTTTTTGTCAATTTTCGACTGGCAACACATTAGGTTGGAGCCGGTTCAAAGGGCTGACTGACGCTCCGAAAAGGACCGAGGAATCTTTCCTCGGTCCGCAAATAGATAAGCTTTATAAGCTTTAGATTACATAATCGAACACGTTCGAGCATCCGCACCCTGGACACTCATCCCTATTGGACGGAAGGCCGCACGAATAGCAGTATTCGATATTACAGGTTCGGCATTCAATGTAAAGCAATTCTATAGAACCGCATCGCGTACACTCATCATGATTCATGGTATAGCCTCCCATCGTTCTCCAAGGATTTTAGTTTCGTGTCCTCTAATAGAAACAGGCAAATTTCTACCATTTTGGTTATTTCAGCTGGGGTCCTTTCCTCATACACATTTGAGATCGACAAAAGAATCTGTTCCAAATCCTGATAGTTTTGAAGAATTTGCTCGCTCATCGTATCACCTTCTACTATCAAATTAGTCTATCCTTTTATATCCCCGATGTGTAAGGAAGCGGAAAAGCTAAGAAACGTTGATTTTCGTCGCCGGGGTCTGATAGCCTAAGATATCCAGGGCCTTCTCCCGCAGTCTCCCGAATTCAGGCGTCGTCCGGTTGCGGGGGCGCGGCAGGGAAATGTCCATGATTCCCCTGATTTCCGCTGGGCGCGAACCCATCACCGCGACGCGGCTTCCCAGGTAAATCGCTTCTTCCACATCATGGGTGACAAAAACAATCGTAACCTTTTCCTGCTGCCAAATTCCGATGAGATCCTCTTGCAATTTCATCCGCGTAATCGCATCCAGGGCTCCAAACGGCTCATCCATCAGAAGCAGGGATGGCCGCAAGCAGAGTGCCCTCGCGATCGCTACCTTTTGTTTCATTCCGCCAGAAATCTGGGAAGGATAAGCATCGGCTACATCGGCTAATTTCATTATTTGAAGATAATGATCCGATATGGCCTTTTGTTCCTTCTTAGCCACCTTTCTGTTTTCCAGCCCGAATTGGATGTTTTGACGCACGGTTAACCATGGAAATAAGGCGTAGTCCTGAAACACGAACCCACGGTTGGGATCCGGTTTTCCTACCACTTGGTTATTGCATTGGATAACTCCTGTATCATAGGGTTCAATGCCAGCCAATAGCCTTAGCAGCGTGCTTTTTCCGCATCCGGAAGGTCCCAGCAAGCAAAGGAACTCTCCCTCCGGGATCTTTAAAGAAACATGGTTTAGCGCCTGCAATCTTTCCCCATTCCCAAGGTGGTAAAATTTCGATACGTCTTTAATTTCAACCTGCAAGAAAACCAACCCCTTCTTTAAAATGAAATTGAATTACTTGACCATTTTGCGTTCAGCCAAGCGAACCAGCGCGGAGGACAGAAAGCCTAAAGCACCGATAGTAAAAATCCCGATAAAGGAGTGTTCATACTCCATAAGATTGTAGGAAGTCCATGTAAAGTACCCAATCCCATGCTTTCCGGACATAATCTCGGCTGTGATCACCCCCATCCAGGAAGCTCCGACTCCAACCGCTAATCCGGTAAAAATTTGCGATCCCATGGCCGGCAAATACACCCGCCAAATAATCCCGCTAGCGGAACAGCCGAGACAGCGAGCGGCATTCACCAAGGATTGGGGCACGCGCTCCACAGCATCCCGAACATTGATCAGGATCGGAAAAAAGGCTCCGATAAACGTAATGAAGACGATACTGCTCTCAATCGTTGAAAAAAGAAGCATCGCTACAGGCAGATAAGCAATCAAGGGAACCGGCCGGAAAATCTCCAAAATGGTAAAGCACGTATCCGTTGCCGTTCGGGATAGCCCGATCCATAGCCCTAAGGGAATGGCCGCTGCTAATCCAATGGCAATGCCCAGAACCACCCGCCAAATGCTCATCCCGATATGGAAATAGTACTCTTGCTGCACAAGCAAGGCCGACCAGGACGCAAACACTTCCAGCGGCGTGGGCAAGTTGCCGAACTGAAGAGGCCACATCAGATTTACGGCAACCGCCCACTGCCACAGAATGAAAAAGGCAGCAACGCTTAACAGTCGGATACTGTATCGAAACATGGGCTTTTTGCTGACTTCCGATATCCAGTCCGAGAAGCTATCCGCCCTGCTCACCGGATTGGTGGAAGGATGCTGCTGAATCATATTCATCGGGAACGCCTCCTTTCTATCTAGAATAGTTTGTTTCCGATCCAATCTCCCTTAAGCTCTTCATCGCTGAGGTAAGGTTTTCCCATTTCTTCGGCAGCTTTTCGCAAATAGCTGTCGTCAGCGAATTTCTCCAGATCCAGGTCCTTCAACTTCCCTAGTTCGATGAGGAATTCGACACTGCCTTGAAGCGTTTTGAGGTCACGCTGGTACAGCGCCGCATCGAAACGAATGGATTCCACCAGCTTTGCGCATACCTCCAAGGGAAATTTGCTTTCCTCAGCAAAGATCTTGGCCGCTTCTTCTGGTTTCTCTTGAATGAACTGATGAGCTTCCATTAAAGCCTTCAGGAAAGCAACCGTATACTCTGGATGAGATTCGACCCAGTTCAAATCCGCAACAATGCCATCCAAATAATCAATCTCGGTCTCCAGTCCATCCAGCAGCAATTTCCCCGTACCGTTATGTTCCATCAGGGTAGGATACGGTTCCCAGGTTGCATGAGCGGCAATCTTATTTTGTTCCACGCTTTGCATCCCTACGGTGACCGAGTGATCGACAACCTCTACCTCATCGCTAAGGCCGTACTTCTCCAATGCCGCGAGCATCATGCGGTGTGCACTTGAGCCCAAGGGTACCGAGACGGATTTTCCCTTGAGGTCTTCCATGCTTTCCACTCCATTATTCGGAACCATCACCGATTGATTTTTCCCCTTCTCCCCCTTCCCATCAAACGCCAGCAAGACTGAGCGATAGTTCTTTTCCGTTTGCCCCTTTGATCCGTTGGAAAGCAATGGCATGTCCCCCATGAACGCCATCTGGATTTTCCCGCCGATCATCCCGTTATTGAGAGGCGGCCCGGATGGCGAATCGAACCACTCAACCTTAAACTCTCGATCTGGCTCGAGACTCTTTAGATGCTTTTCATATAATTGCTGATTCTTAATAATTAAAGCTCCCCAGGTTTGGGCCGTTGGAGATTGGTAGCCTATCGTAATCGCAACAGGTGACTTGTCACCCGAAGCCGCTGCGGGAGCATCTGGGCTAACCTCGGGTTCACCTCCACACCCGCTCAGCAACCCCATCAATAAAAGAAACTGGACTAGCAGCCTGAATCGGTTTCTCCCCTCTGACAACTGCAAGTGAATCCCCCCTATAAATTTCAAGAATATAGCGGGCATCATATTGCTAATATTCTATAAATATAGTATTATTCACATATATGCCCGCTAGAGTAGGTTTATCGAACTAGATATGGAATGTTAACCGTTATGGCGTCAACAGGGCAATCTGTTTCACATGGCGTGCAGTACCAGCATTCATCGTATTTCATATAGGCTTTCTTATCCTCATCCAGAGCCAGGATGCCCATGGGGCAAACTTGAACACAGATATCACAGCCTATGCATTTGTCACGGTCGACGACAATAGCCGCTTCGAATCTCTGATTAATGAATTTAGGCGATAGGTTGCTCATTTTTGGATTCCTCCCTAGTTAATACGAATTTTGGAACTTCACGAGTAAATAGATTCATCGTTTGGTCATTGCCTTTTTTCACAATCACTCTCTTATACCAATTGGCATTGTCCAGCTCCGGATAATCCAATCGGAAGTGATAGAATCCCCAGCGGCTTTCTTTGCGGAACAGGGAAGCTTTTGCCATCATTTCCGCACAATCGACAATGGAATGCACCTCTAAGGCACGGCCTAACTCATGGGGATCGCGAGCTCCCACCATCGCTAAGTCCACCTTGCGGAAATGCTCAATCCTCTCCAGCCCTAGTTCCATCTTGTCGCTAATCTTTGGCGGCATCAGATATTCACTGACTGTCCGTCTGATTTTATGCTCGGCTTGGTGATGAGGAATGCCATCAGGGTTGGCCATAATCCGGCTGATTCGCTCTTTCTCCGCTTCAATTTGAGCTGGATCAGGCTCTAAACCTTTATGGAATACTGCGAATTTTGCGGCATTAGTTCCCGCAATCTTTCCAAACGTCATGGCCCCTAATAGATATTGGTGCGGAACACAAGCCATATCGCCAGCTGCATATAATCCCTCTACCGATGTCTCCGCCTCATGGTTAATGAGTACGCCCGAAGCGCTGTGACCGCTGCATAGACCCGGTTCGGAGATATTGAGCTCCACCATCCGTTCCCTATAGTTGTGCCCTCGGCCGGCATGGAATCGATCACGGCTCGGTCTTTCATTCTTATGAAGAATGGACTCAATCTTTGCGATCGTATCTTCATCCAGGTGGTTCATCTTCAGGAACAGTGGCGCTTGGCCTTGATTGGCCAGATTCCACATGCGCATGATCAGCGCCCCGCTCCAGTAATCGTTCATCGTCACGCGCTCACCTTTGGCGTTCGCCGTATACCCTCCATAAGGTCCAGCTACGTAGGCACAAGCAGGTCCGTCATAATCCTTCATCGTTGGGTTGATCTGAAAGCACTCAATCCCTGTCAGCTCTGCCCCCGCGTGGTAAGCCATCGCATAGCCCTCACCGGAATTCGTCGGATTTTCATAGGTTCCGTACAAGTAACCGGAATTGGTCAGCCCTTGCCGTCCCGCGGCCCCTGCGGTAACCACGACAGCCTTGGCCTTCACGATGACGAACTCGCCCGTCATCACATCCACTCCCATCGCTCCCGTTACACGATTTCCCGAAGTCAGCAGCCTCGTGGCCATCACTCGGTTGACGATTTGGCACTTCGCTTTTTTCACCTCCCTGGAGAGAATCTTCTTAAGGTCACTCGCTTTCGGCATCGGCAAGACATATCGCCCTTTCATATGAACCCGGTGTACGACAAACTCTCCTGCGTCATCTTTCTCGAAGTCCACTCCCCACTCATCGAGTTCCTTGACGATCTCATAGCATTCTTTCGCTTGCCGATAGATGGCTTCCTGATCGACAATTCCATCATTGGAATCCGTAATTTCCCATACATATTCTTCAGGAGTCGCATACCCCGGGATGACCGCATTATTTAAACCATCCATCCCCATAGCAATGGCTCCGCTTCGCCGGATATCCGCTTTATCCAACACTAGGACGTCCAAGTCAGGATTGGCCCGTTTCGCTTTAATGGCAGCAATCGTTCCCGCACTGCCCCCACCTATAATCAGCACATCGGTTTCATACGTTCTTGTCTCCAAAGTTGATTCCTCCTATTTTTAATTTTTCGAATTGCGTTTCACTTGGTGTCATGCTCACATTATAGATTCCAAACTCTAGCGACGTCAATATAGTTAACATCGAATGCTTATTTAACTTGCAAATGATGAATATAATCTTTCTTTATGTAAGATTATGTCACGTTTTATGCCATTTACTGCCAAACCATAATATAATCTAATAAGTCATGATCTATTAATAAAGCTTTTTAATGGACTCCTACCGATTTTTATCCTTTTATCTATTTTTTAGGGGGTGCTAGCCAAAAATCTAGTATAAAGATCTCTTTTCCTTTCTTCTCTCTCATTACAATCTTTAATGAATCGCATTGGAAACATTAATAATCGCCCTTCTCCTCTCTATGTTATCTTGAATGGTATACAAGGGAGGGTGATAAAAATGGATAGGGCGAGAAATCTTGTCAAGCTATCTCCTGATCAGCCAAGATCCTTTCACATCAGAAACTACAAGCCTTTTTACCAGGGATTGCTGCTGACCTTCTGTTTAGCTATCTTGGCTTCTTCGATCTCCAAGCTGCCGTACCTATCGATTATGGGGACGATGGTCATCGCCATTTTCTTGGGGATGCTGTGGAGAGGAGTCATGGATATTCCAGCGGGTGCAACCGCAGGCATCCAATTCAGTACCAAGTATCTGCTCCGCGCAGGCATCATCATCATGGGAGTTCGCCTTAATTTAGAAAGCCTGCTCCAAGCAAGCTCTACGATTCTAGTCATTGATCTCCTTGTCGTATCCTTTACGTTTGCCGTGGTGGGGTACGCAGGAAAAGCTTTTTCGCTGGACAAGCGAATTACGATTCTTGTCGCGGCCGGAACGGCGATCTGCGGTGCGGCTGCGATTATGGCCATCTCGCCGCTCCTCTCATCTCGAAAAGAGCATACGGCCATTTCGATTGCTTGCATCTCCCTTTTGGGCACGATGGGCACCCTGCTTTACATTCTTGCCTTTCAATTTCTTCCGGCAGACCCCTACCAATATGGTCTTTTCGTTGGGGCGACGCTGCAGGAATTGGGCCATGTTGTCGCTGCCGCCCATGCAGGAGGGGAAATAAGCAGTGAAATTGCGATCTTGAGCAAGCTGGGAAGGGTATCCCTTTTGATTCCCATTGCCTTAATTGTAAGCTGCTTTTTTACCGATAAACGGGAGAAAAAAACATCCATGAGAAGCCTTCCCATCCCTTGGTTTATTCTTGGGTTTCTGCTGGTCAGCCTGCTTCATTCCTTTCATTTTATCCCGTCCGGGCTTGTCCCCCATCTGGTCGACTTGAGCGTTTTTCTTTTAGCCATGTCGATGGCCGGGATTGGATTGGGCATTGTACCTGCCGATTTCAAGAAAGCGGGGATTCGTGCGATACTGGTGGGTTTGATTGGATTTATAGCATTAGGATTGCTCGTGCTTTTACTATTACACCTACACTAGGAGAGGAGAAGGGGGGCATCTGCGAATGAATATTGACCATCTGCAAGTCTTTTATATCGCTGCGACTAGGAAAAATTTTTCCGAAACAGCGAAGATCCTGCATCTTTCCCAGCCTTCGGTCAGCTTGCAGATTCAGAATCTTGAAGAAAGTCTGAACACAAAGCTCTTTGAACGGACAAAGAGAAGCGTCAAGCTCACCTATTCCGGCAAGATCCTTTACCACTACGCCGAGCAAATCATTCACATGATGAACAAGGCAAGGAAGGATTTATCCATCCTATCCGAATCCATCCATGGGGATCTGACGATTGGAGCCAGCCTGACCGTCGGCGAATACATCCTGCCGTACATCCTAGGCAAGTTTAAGCAAGATTATCCGAAAATCAATATTTCCATGAAGTCGTCCAACTCCAGCGAAATTATCAAACTGCTTCAGGATGAGCAAATTGAGCTCGGCTTTGTGGAAAATTCCAACTTTCACTCGGACCTGAAATACCATTCCTTCTTAGAAGACGAATTATTTGCGATCGTTTCAGCCAAGCACTTCCATCATTTGATTGAAAACAAGAAGTTCATTTCGATGAATGAATTATATTCCCTGCCCATTATCTTAAGGGAACAAGGCTCCGGCACGCGGGAGGTATTTGAGGAAGCCATCCGCACCCATGGGAAGGATCCCGAGAAATTAAACATCATCCTGGAGCTGGGCAATACGGAATCGATCAAAGCTGCGGTCGAATCGGGGCTAGGGATATCGATCATCTCCCAATCCACTATCCAAAAGGAATTGCAGCTCGGCGTCATCCGGAAATTGAAAATCGAAGGTATCCAGATTCGCCGCTTCTTCTCCGTGATCCATAAGAAAAATCATGTCTTGTCCGTTCCATCGGAAGCCTTTTTGAATTTTGTCCTAAACAACTCGGATTGTCCGGCAATCAGCCTCTAAAAAACGAAGAAAGCAGGTGCGGCGATATGTTAATGGAAAAAAACGTACTGGAAGCCTTAACCCATGTGATGGATCCGGAGCTTCATAAGAGTGTGGTTGAACTGAATATGGTACGCAATATCCAGATCGACGGAGATCAGATCCGCTTGGAGATTATCCTGACCATACAAGGCTGTCCCTTAAAGGTAAAAATCAAGGAAGATGTCGTTCAGGCCCTGAAGGCACTCGGCGCCTCCGTGGTTGAGGTGATTTTCGGCACGATGTCTGCGGAAGAAAGGGCAGAACTAACCGCAAAGCTTCGCGGTCCCCAGATGGACCAACAGGAAGCGACAGTCTCTCCTTTGCTGGACCCGAATTCCAAGGTGACCTTCATTTCTGTCAGCAGCGGTAAGGGCGGAGTCGGAAAATCCACTGTAACCTGTAATCTAGCGGTGAGCTTGGCTCGCCGAGGCAAAAAAGTAGCCATTATCGATGCTGATATCTATGGATTTAGCATTCCTGACATGATGGGCATCACGCAAAAGCCTACCGTGATTGACCAAATGATTTTGCCAGTAACCAACCATGATGTCAAAGTCATGTCCATGGGCTTTTTCGTCAAAGACAATGAAGCGGTGGTATGGCGCGGACCTATGTTAGGAAAGGCCCTTACTACCTTTTTCAATCAAGTGTATTGGGGCGAACTCGACTATGTGCTGTTGGATTTGCCGCCAGGAACGGGCGATATCCCCTTGAGCATTCACCGCATGATTCCGCAATCCAAGCAAATCGTGGTGACCACTCCCCATCCGACGGCGTCCAATATTGCTTATAGGGCAGGAGCCATGGCGAAAAAAGCCAATCATGAGATCCTGGGCGTAATTGAAAACATGTCTTATATGGAAGATGAAAAAGGACAAAAGCAACATCTCTTCGGCAAAGGGGGCGGGGAAAAGCTGGCTCAATACTTAGACACCGAAGTGATCGGCTTCATTCCCTTCTTCTCGCTAGATCCCGATGCCGAATCTCATCCCCTTTCCATTTATCCTCCGGGCTCCAAGAACAGTGATATCTATATGCATATCGCCAAAGAGATCGAAGAGAAGGTAAAGGTCGTTTCCCCTTTCTATCAAGAGGCAAAGGTCTAGACCGCTATGGCCAAGGAACATTACGACGTCGACCAAATTCAAGTTCTGGAAGGGCTCGAGGCCGTACGCAAAAGACCGAGCATGTATATCGGATCGACCACAGCCGAAGGACTTCACCATCTCGTGTGGGAAATTGTGGATAATAGCATTGATGAAGCCCTTGCCGGATACTGCACGGAAATTGAAATCTGCCTCCTCCCTGATCATTGCCTATCAGTAAAGGATAACGGGAGAGGCATTCCCACCGATATCCATGAGCAAACGGGCAAATCCACCGTTGAAACCGTCCTGACGATCTTGCATGCTGGGGGGAAATTCGGCAGAAAAGGCTACCAAGTTTCAGGCGGCCTGCACGGGGTAGGCTTATCTGCCGTCAATGCCTTATCTGAGTGGCTCATCGTGGAAGTCAGCCGAAATGGACATACCTATAAACAGCAGTTCTCGAGGGGCATTCCTTTAACCCCCCTCGAGGTCGTCGGAACGAGTGATGGAACAGGAACCCAGGTTACCTTTCGCCCGGATCCGGAAATTTTTAAGGAGACGGTAGAATTCCAATATGGCTTGATCAAGAAAAGAATAAAAGAGCTTTGCTTTTTAAATAAAGGAATCCAAGTCACGCTCCATGACCGATCCAACGAGCTCAAGGAGGTTTTCCTCTATGATGGCGGGGTCACTTCTTTTATCCGGGAATTAAATCAGGCCAAGCCCAGCATTCATGAACAGCTTTTTTCTTCCTCCTTAGAGCAGGATGGCATGTATTTCGAGCTGGCTCTTCAATATCATGATCGTCTGGATTCCAGCATCCTATCTTATGCAAATAATATTCCCACCCATGAGGGAGGAACCCATGAAGCGGGCTTTAGGTCCGCCTTAACGAAAGCCATTAATGACTACGTGAGAAAGTATCACCTCCTGAAGGACAAAGATGCAAACCTTACAGGCGAAGATGTTCGCGAAGGCCTGACGGCGATCCTGAACGTCAGGATACCTGATCCTCTATTCGAGGGGCAAACCAAAGCCAAACTAGGGAATGCGGAAGTGCGGCGAATGATGGAAACCTGGTTCGGATCCGAATTCTTTGCTTTTCTTGAGGAAAACCCCAATGATGCCAAACGAATCATCGAGAAATTATCCTTGGCTTCCCGCGCTCGAATCGCTGCCAAGAAAGCGAGAGAATTGACCCGGAGAAAAAACTCCCTGGAAAATAGCATGATGCTACCGGGAAAACTAGCGGACTGCGCTAGTCGAAATGCAGCGGAAAGCGAAATTTACATTGTTGAAGGAGATTCTGCCGGAGGATCGGCGAAGCAAGGCAGGGATCGTTATTTTCAAGCGATCCTTCCTTTGAAGGGAAAAATCGTGAATGTGGAAAAGGCTCGGCTGGATAAAATCCTGTCCAACCAGGAGATTCGAGCCATCGTCAAGGCCTTGGGGACAGGGGTGCATGATGACTTTACCCTCAGCAAGCTGAGGTATCATAAGATTATCATCATGACGGATGCGGACGTGGACGGCGCCCATATCCGCACCCTCCTTTTGACGTTTTTCTTTCGCTATATGCCCGAGCTCATTGCCCATGGCTATATCTATATCGCCCAGCCGCCGCTTTATAAGATCCAGCAAGGCAAAACTATTTACTACGCTTTCAATGATCAGGAAAAAGAAAAGATTCTGCAGCAGCTCCCGGCTAAGTCTGAACCTAGCACCCAGCGCTATAAGGGCCTCGGCGAAATGAATCCAGACCAGCTTTGGGAGACGACTATGAACCCCGAGACCCGAACCCTCCAGCGCGTCTATCTCGAAGATGCCGCAGAAGCTAACGAACTGGTGGAGATGCTCATGGGTGAAAGTGTGGAGCCCCGCCGCGAGTTTATTCAGGAAAATGCAGTGTATGCCTATGACTTAGATATATAAAACTCCTCGTTATAATCAAATCCCCCTTAGCCATACAGTATGGTTAAGGGGATTTATTATATTTATCATTTAGGAGGAGAACGAGAACCAAATGAAAACCAAATTGTTTTACCTTGCCATTGCCGTTTCCCTTGCTCTCAGCGCATGGGCCCATTATTTTACCCACTCCACAGGGCTGCAATTTGGCACCGCCTCCTTATCCGTGATATTGCTTGCCGCTCTTTTGGGAAAAGCAACTGAGAGCGTGGCGCATTATGCCGGTGAACGCATCGGAGGTTTTTTAAACGCGACCTTCGGCAATGCTGCGGAGTTGATTATTGCTACGATTTTGATTAAGGAAGGCATGTTCGACATGGTGAAAGCCTCGCTTACCGGCTCCATCATTGGCAATCTCCTGCTTGTGCTCGGCCTCAGCCTCTTCTTTGGCGGGCTTAAATTCAAGGTCCAAAAATTCAATGGCATGCTGGCTGGACACAATGCCTCCTTGATGCTGCTGAGTGTCATAGCTCTTTTTATTCCCGCTGCGTTTGCCGGCTCCCTGGAAAACGGCCAGTTACATATCTTTAGCTTAGTTGTGGCGGGTGCATTAATCGGATGCTATCTTTTATGGTTAACCTTTTCGATGGTGACCCACAAAAAAGAATTAACAGATCCGGGTGAGGCGGGGCATGAAGAAGAAACCCCGGTTTGGAGTAACAGAGCCGCGATTCTCATCATGCTGATCTCTACCATTTTTGTCGCTGTCACTTCTGAATGGCTCGTCCATTCCCTCCATGGTGTGGCAGAAAGCCTCCACTTGTCCCAAGCCTTTTTGGGGATATTCGTGGTCGCCATTGTTGGAAATGCAGCCGAGCATAGTGCAGCTATCTTCATGGCGATGAAAAATAAAATCGGAACTTCAGTGGAAATCGCAGTAGGAAGCAGCTTGCAAATCGCTTTGTTTGTTGCTCCTGTCCTCGTATTTATCAGTTACCTGTTCGGAAATCCGATGGACATTATCTTCAGCCAATATGAGCTTGTGGCTATAGGGGTTAGCGCGTTTATTGCGAAGTCCATATCACGGGACGGCGCCACGAATTGGTTTGAAGGAATCCTCCTGCTAGCGGTCTATATCATTCTAGGGTTTGGATTTTATTTTGTATAGGAAATAGATAAAAACGCCCGATCCTCTATTATTAGAGGTCGGGCGTTTATTTGCTAACACAATCAGAAAGATGAGATCAGGACTTGATCATTTCGAGAAACCCGATGCAAGAAAACAATCACAAAGGCACCTTTATTTCTCCATCCAACCAACACTAATCGTAAAGCTCTGTTCCGCTCCAGTCAGATTGGTGATGTAAAAGGAAATGGACTGTCCAGGCATTATTACGTAAGTCCCCTTATAATCTTTTCCAGCGATTCCATTATGGGATAAAAATGTATCCATTACATGCCCTCCTATTATAGGATTTGCATCATGAATGATCATTTGAGCGGATACAAGACTCGAATAATCATATGAAAAATTTTTGAAGTTAAACTTTTCCAATAAAACTCCCTTTGCTAAAATTGCACAATCTTCTTGGACTTCAAGGCAGTAATCACAAGAACCCTTTGACTTAACAGATCCTATTTGCAATGATTTTTTTGATTTTAAAGGATTCAGTAAATGTAAAATAATAGTTCCATTATCTTTAACAGACTGCCCCCCAGTTGTAACAATATAAAATCTACTTTCCCCCATTTTTTTCTCCTATCTGCTATATTTTTCTAACATACTACTATTCAACAGGAGTATGTGGAAAATCCTTCCCCATTTGGAAATAAATATTTAATATTTGAGCAAAAATAAAGAAGGCATCTGATAGTAACGCCTCCCTTATCATTAAATATTAAAATATTCCGAGAACAGAGGAACCATGGGCTAGCACACTGGATTGTTCCCGGTCACCCTTGCCGTTGACATTTTTCAACTCAATGTTCGCAAAGCAATTCAGTAATATTTCTATACGCTTCGCACAAAATGTGCTCCATCATATCAATTTCTTTATGGGTTAACCCATAATCATTAATCAACTGATGACGAAACTCCATACTAACCATCTGGTTAAAATTGTTGGAGTCCATTCGCATTAATTCAATTATACGCGTCACCTGTTTTTCGGTCAGTATACTCAAGATTACCCTCCATTCGAATATAAAGGGGGCCTTTGCTTTCCATATTCGGCAACTGGCTGACTTATCGGTTTAACCAACTTAGCCCCTTTAGCTTTGCGTCATCACCTTTCAGTGATTTTGCCATTTTCATCATTTCATTATAGATTCGCTTTACTGCAACCCATTTTTTGGGTAGGCTTTTTTATCTATTTTTAGTATATTACGTCACGATTAAAGAGTAAATGCAATTTTACCAAAAATGAACACTTTGCTATGCTTACCACAATCAGTGCCATTAAAGGTATTCCACTTGCCGGTCCAATCGCCCAATAGTTGAATACCAATCACTATTGAATTATTGGACGAAAATAAAAACCTCTTACTTCGTGAGGTTTTTTGATTTATGCTGCTCATTTTTTAGGATCAATTTAGCAAGGAAATCATGGAATTCTTCCTTCGATTTGCACTCGCCAGAAAATTCCATGCGAACATTTCTGATCACTGGCTCTTTACTCTTTTGAATCATGGCGCTTCACCTCTGCCTTACTATATGCTCCAGCAGATTGTCCTGATTCGCAGTAATAGGGCATGCCCGCATGCCGGCTTTATCCGATTACCCTCACTAAACTCTTGATGAAAGGATTGCCGCACCGCCGGAGACGGCAAGAATGATTATGGCGACAAAACTTAGAGGCAGAAACCAATACAACAGGACCAGCGCCAAGGAAGACCAGATGCCTACACACCAATGGCAGCTTAATAAGCTCCCGATCCAGTACCGAAGGCCTGAACCCTTAATCTCCACCTTGCGTATCATCTCGCCATTATCATCCAACTCGTAAGATTCAGACATAAAAGGAGCTCTGATAAATGAAGTGATCTCATCGTAAACAACCAAATGAGTTAAGCGGAAAGAGGCCAGAATCAAGATGGCTAAGTGAAGCCAGGTAATATCCATTAATTCAACCACATACAATCCCCCTTGTAATCAACATTTACCCTCCCATGGATAAAAGATCTTTAAGCCCATCTTCCAAATCGATTCTCGGAGCCCAACCCCACTTTTTAATTTTTTCGATGCAAAGAATACTCCAGTCTAAGTCTCCGAATTTGGGATGAGTGTACACCGCTGCAATCGGTTGAGACAGGGATTGGTTAATTGTGGAAACCAATTCGTTCAAGGAAGTCCCTCTTCCTGTACCTACATTGAATACTTCATTGACCGATTGATTCAGCCGGCTAAACCTCATATTCGCCTCCACCACATCATGCACATGGATATAATCCCGAATCTGCTCCCCGTTGCCATAGATCGTCGGCGCCACTCCTTTGAGCAATCGGTCAATGAAAATGGCGATCACCCCTGACTCGCTATGAGGAACTTGGCGGGGGCCATAAACGTTGGCATACCTCAAAATGGTCCAGTCAAACCCATGCGACTGAGCAAAAAAAGCAACATAGCGCTCTGCAGCCCATTTGTTGATTCCGTATGGGGAGATCGGATTTGCAGTAGCAGTTTCTGTTGGGGGAGCCTTACATGCTCCATAGATTGCCCCTCCGGAAGAAGCAAAAATGAATTTCTTGATCCCCGCTTTCCCTGATGCATCGAGAAGTCTAATGGTGTCCCGGAGATTGATTTCAAGATCGGTTATCGGTTCGTTGACAGAGGTTCGTACATTCACCTGAGCTGCGTGATGATTAATCAGGTCCGGCTTTTCCTCCAAGATCAATTCCTCCAAGCGATGATCCGAGAGATCCATTTGGATGAATCGCGCTTTCGGATGAACATTCTTCCTATCACCAGTGGAAAGGTTGTCGACAGCGATGACCTCGCATCCAAGGGTAACATAACGGTCTACGAGGTGAGAACCAATAAACCCGGCCCCTCCTGTTACAAGAATCCTCATGATTTGTGATTCACCTTCTTTTCAAGGTCACTGGCTGATCTATGGTAATTTATTCATGATATAGGGGGGCAGCTACCCCAATCCATGAAAATGGGCAGTCGGATATAATCATCATGCGGGTTCCTTTTAAATGCACGTTTGTCTCCCGACATATTTCGTCTTGACTCTTTGGCCAATGCTCTTGTTCTTTTTGCTTTTCTTGTCTTTTTTCTTTCTGTTTTGGCTCTCCATCCGTTCCACCCGAACATCTTTTGACTTTTTCCCTTTTGGGGTCTTAAGCTTACTTTTTTTCTTTATTCCGGCGAGTTCCCTGCGGCATAAGAAGGAAATACATGAACTCTTGCAGTTCTTATCAGATGGCGATCCGCCACAGATAAACTCACAGGCTTTGGCATGCGTCTTCCCGCAGCTCCCAACGCTTTTCCTTATTTTAATTTTCTTGACTATTTTCTTGTTTTTGTTCATCTCCCTTTCACCATCCTTTCTATTATATAGAATCGGATAAAGACCATTAGTAAGCATAGGCATTTCGAATCTCTTCTCCGCGCTGGCCTAGCTATTATTTCTGAAGATCCGATAGTTTCCTGGAGAGATGTTTGAATTTCCCATTCTGCTTCCGGTCCAATGAACGGCCCTGGCGGAATGGGGAAATGAGGAAGGTTTTTGGGGAGGGGGAGGAGAAAATTTGTCTCTGGCAATCAGCTGCACTTGAAGCCATCCATTGCTTAAGTAGAACCAGGGATAGTACTTATCTCCCCACTTTTTCAAGTATCGTGTAATCATTTCCTTTTGAATTTCATTGTACTTGTGCTTGTTTTCCTGCAATGTAAGCCTGCCCTTTTGATGCTCTCTTGTCAGATTATACAGATGGCGATCGACCCACCGGAAATCATAGCGTTCAATCAGCTTGAACATAATGCGCCGATCCTCCATGTATCTCCCGCCATATTTATCATCGGTTTCCCACCCGCCTACTTCCCGCAGACAGGAGGTCCTATAAAACCGGGGGTACATGGAAGACGTCCAGGCAATAAGGTCGTATCGCTGATCCGACCGGTACGATCGCCGCTTCATGACGGGGCTTTTTGACGATCCGGTCCATTGAACATGGTTTCCATAGGCAAGCGCCGTTGCTGCAGGAGCCTGATCCATCTCCTTTATCAGGACTTCCAAAGCGGATGGCTCCAGCCAATCATCGCTGTCCACTTGAACCATGAATTCCGTATCGACTAGTTTCAGCGCCTGATTCAGGGCGTGGCAAACCCCCTTATTGCCATGCATCCTATAATAGCTGATTCGCTCGTCCTTCCTGGTCCATTCTCTCATTTTTGCTTCCGTATCATCTGTTGAGCCATCATCTACCACCAGCAGTTTCCAATGGGGATAACTCTGGTTCGTGACACTCATGATCGCACGCCCGATCTCGTTCGCACGATTATACGTAGGAATGATAACAGTGACTCTCGGTTGCTTATGCCGCTTGCAGCCTTCTGGCATTTTAACCTCTCCTGTTCTTTTGGTGTTCTCAGCCCTCTGCAGGGCCTCCGTCCGCCTCATTGCGGAACCACTCAATCGTATGGCGCAAGCCTTCATCTATGCCAACGGACGGCTGATATTGCAGAAGAGTCCTCGCTTTGCTCAGATCAGGAACTCTGTTGGGCGTATCCTCATAGCCCTTGCCATAAGCTTCTTCATAAGGAATATGGATGATCTCCGATGAGCTTCCAGTCAATTTTTTGATTTTTTCAGCCAGCTTATTGATTGATATCTCTTGTTCCGTTCCTATATTAAAGGCATGGCCGTCAAATTTCCTGTCCATGCAGGCTGCAGTTCCCTTAATGGCATCCGAAATGAAGGTGAAGCAGCGGGTTTGTTCCCCCGTTCCGAAGACTCTAATAGGGTTCCCGCTTATAGCGGCTGAAATGAAATTGGGAATAACCCCTCCGTAATGAGTCGCAATGGCACGAGATCCGAAGATATTGAAATAGCGGATCACGGTTACCGGCAGTCCTTTATCCGCGTAAGCGAAACACATATGCTCATCCAATGCTTTCGCTGCTGCATAACACCACCGATGGGTGGTCGTGGGACCTAATACCCTGCTTGATTCCTCAGTAAAAGGAAGCTGGTCGTTTTTGCCATACACTTCAGATGTGGATGCAAAAATCACTTTTGCGTTTCGGGATGACGCCAATTCCAACACATTTCGGGTTCCATCAATATTCCCTTCAATTATTTTCAGCGGGTTTTCTACCGTATTTTTGACCCCGAGCACAGCAGCCATATGAAAAATAAGATCGGTATCATCAATCAGTTCCTTCAAAAGCGCCCGGTCCAAAACGGATCCTTGCACAAAACTTATATCAAATTGCTTCTCCGCTCTTGCCACGAATGAACGCTTCCCTGTTGACAGATCGTCAATTACAGTTACATTATGGCCTTGCTGAGCCACGGCTTCAACCAAATGGGATCCTATAAAGCCGGCACCGCCTGTAATGAGAATTCTCACAGGCCTCCTCCTCCCAAGCGGTAGATCTTTGCTTTTCCTTGCATCCCCTTGGTTGCATTACGCGCATCGAATACCATTTTGGAATAATCCAATATTTGTTTCATAGGCATATGGGAATGATCCGTATGGATCACGACACAATCCATGCTCGCGAGCAGATGATCTGTGAGCGCGACACTATCCATTCTCTCTTCCCCGATCTTCAGATTAGGTACAAGTGGATCATGATAGAATACCTCTGCCCCTTCCTCCCTGAGCAGCCTGATGAATTCGAATATGCTGGATTCCCTGACGTCATTGATATCCTTCTTATAAGCTGCGCCATAAAGCAATATTTTCGATCCTTCTAAACCTTGACTTCCGGACAAAAGGTCCCTGACGCGACCGACAATATATTGTGGCATTTGTCGGTTAATCCGCTCCGACAATTCAATAAAAAGACTTGGTGTTCCGTTTTGTACTGTTTTCCATTGCAGATAGAGCGGGTCAACAGGAATACAGTGCCCTCCAATTCCTGGCCCCGGATAAAAGGCCGAATAGCCATAGGGTTTCGTCTTAGCCGCTTCAATGACCTCCCATAAGTTAATATCGAGACTATCGCAGATTTGGGAAAGTTCATTCACAAACGAAATATTGACCAACCGGTAACAGTTTTCTACCAATTTGGTAAGTTCAGCCACCTCCGGAGACGAAACGGGAATGACTTTGTCAAATACTTGTCTGTAAAGTTCATTTCCCCTCTTAAGGCACTGATCTGTAATCCCCCCAAACACTTTGGGTATTTTTTTCAGAGGGTATTCTTTATTCCCCGGGTCGATTCGCTCAGGAGAGTAGCACAAGAAAATGTCCCTTCCAGCCTTTAGACCCGTTTCCTCAAGAATCGGCCGCAAGACATCCCGCGTGGTTCCCGGATAAGTGGAACTTTCCAATACAACCAGCTGCCCAGCGCGCAACCTTTGAGCAATCTCCTTGCCTGCTTCTTCCAAGTAGCTTAGGTCGGGAGCATCATCCTGAGTAAGGGGGGTGGGGACACAAACGATGATTGCATCAACCGCATTAATGGCATCATAGTTGTTTGTGGCCTTGAACCGTTTGGTATCGAGCGCCTGTTGAACTTCTTCATTCGTCAAATCCGAAAGATAACTGAAACCTTGATTTAGCAAGTTCACTTTCTTCTGATCAATATCAATGCCAAGCACATGGTACCCTTTTTTTACAAACAGCAATGAAAGCGGAAGGCCGACGAATCCTAAGCCAATGACTCCAATTTTGAGCGAAGGACTGACACTTGATGTTTCTTCCTCTCCCACGTTTAATCACCCCATATCTAAAAATTGACTAACATATACTATGAATTATCCTTGTCAAAGGTATAGTTGATTGAACTAGTATTACGAATAAATGGTTGAATGATGGATGACAATGACCTATAAAAATAGCACCCTAACATACAAGGGTGCCAAATTACTTATTTCTGATTGGAGATCCGGATCACATTTACACTCTTTCGCAGACCAATCTGAGGGTTTGGTAATGTCGGTTTCGCAACCTGACTTGATGAAGATTGGGGAGGCTCGCGGGTGATGTCCCTGTTCCCGCTTACTAGACTTCTTATAAAGCTGCGGGCACCGTTATACAAATCTCTTGATATCGGATGGAATAGAAATGCGCGGGGTTGATGGTCTAGCAAATGTTTAATTTCAGCTTCCGTAAAATGAGGCCGGAATCGTATGGAACACGCTGCATCATCAGGATAGCGTTTAGGTTCAAATCCTAGCCTTTTCACTAGATTCACGTAGACCGTTTCATCGGTTCCGAATGCAGTAGTCTGCAGCAAATTTTTTTCGACCTGATTTATCTGTTCAAATTGTATAATCCGCTGAACCAGTCGTTTACTATATACCTGCCCCACATTAAAACATCCCAAAAACTGTTCCGTTTTAAAGATGGGCCTCCACCTTGCCCATTCCCTCCTAATGCAAATGCCTGGATACCACTCCCTTTCCGGAACCCTGACCCGAACGCCCATATATTCTTTGTTGCCCATTTCATCAGCAATAAATTCTTCAAATCCCTTTCTGGCAAACAGAGCATCCGAATCCAAATTAATCAAGTAATCATATTTCATTTGAATCTTTTGCAGCCATCGCATCACTTCGAGCATATATATTGTGGTTTTTCCATAGCTTAACTTTTTGCTCGCCGGGCACACCGGATATCCCAAACCCTCGCTCAAAGCCTTATGGTATCCCCCGTTATAGAGCACAATTTCGCTGTTGGGACAAAAGTGCTTAATGTTTTCCAGCATTTCCCGGACTGATTCCCTATTTTCATGAACAAGGACGGCAAAGCACAATTTTGTTATTGAACCCAGCTCCCTTCAACAAAACTCCCATATGCTGTCATTGTATGCTGACTGACCGTATCGGTTTGGACGAAAACCCTTTTCATCTATGCAAATGAGGAAGGATATCCATCTATACCTTAATCAAATAAAGGACATATACTATTATCGTCATCCCATGTTTCTATTCGTTGGAGGTGGAAAAAAGGTTTATGGACCAAACTAGGCCTCTCACTAAGAACCAGGTTTTGCAGGCCATTGGCGCAGCCTTGAAAGATAAGCGTCCATTCAGTGTAGTCAGGGTAGGCGACGGAGAAAATATAGTTCTTGCCCAATATGACCTTTTGCCTGAAAAAGAATTAAAGAAAACAGCCGTTGGTTCTCAATGGCCTTCCCACCCGGCAGGCGTAAGACTCCCAGACACCAAAGCAAGGGATGAAGTTCTAGCCTCCCTGAAAAGTGTAGATCTTATCGGAATCCTCCCTTACAATGACAAAAGGATCTATGCCCCTGATAAGTATAAACGGCCTCTGACGGATAAAATTTTTGAGTATCACGGAATCAGCCCTAAAGCCACATTTGATGCTTATATGTTTCGCAACATCTTATCTGATTCCTCATTCTGGAAGCTCATGGTCGGAAAGCGAATTGCAGTTATCTCCAAGTGGGCAGTACAGTTCAAAGTAGCAGCGCAATACGCTGCCCATCACTGGAACTTCTCCATAGCTAGCACCTTGAACATCAATAACTATTACAATATTCCCAAAGTATTAAAGCAATTGGAATCACTAGACTTTGATATTGCCTTTCTCGGAGCTGGAGTTGGCGCCATCGTACTAAGCCAGCAGATCGCGGAGCGTTTCGGAAAGGTTGCTATCGACATCGGGCAGGGGATATCCAATGTTGCCAAGGGAACGGTCAAAATACCTCTACCGTTAAATAAGTCTATTGCATCTCATACTAACGCAAAAGCACAATTGGCACATCCCGGGAAAAGTTCCGGGAGGCATTGGACCGGAAATGGAGCATCTAGGCATCAATACAGCGGAAACGGAGGAGCCGTGCACTGGGTGCAAGGGGGAAAGACTCATTAAAAAGACGTCAAAGCTCATTATGGGTCTAATTATCGAAAAGAGCCAGCACTTATGATGCTGGCTCTGTTTCTATCGATTGTCTTTCTTGGGATCATTTCTGTTCAACTTAAACATTTGAGAGTCTCCCTGTGATGTGTTATTTGGAGGCATCCCATTTGCCGTCCAATGAGTAGAATTGACCCTGCGCTTGAAATTAGGCCTTTTGGGTGGCGCCGGGATGTTCCCCCCCATAAATTGCTGAAGAATTCTTTTTACCTCTAATGGATTCGTAACCATCTTCTCTTTTACGAAAGTGCTTAACGAGTTTCCATTGTGGATGACTACAATAAAATTCCGCGGTTTTAATATTTCATGGCGCAGTCTTATCGCATTCGCATGGCCCTTTATTCGATATCTGATTCCTTGCAAATAGTCTTCCGTCTTATATATTAACGTATAGAAGGGTGGAGAGGAACGAGTGTAGGTAGACAAACTGTAGTTTAATGAATTGTACATGTAGCCTTTCTGGTTGATCAGCACCTTGGTACCTTCCTTGGGCTTATAATCATGCAACTGTTGAATAAAACTAAGATGATACATATCATCAGAGTCTAATCGGACAATATAAGTAAATTCAGATCCTTGTATATATTCCAATGATATTTGCATATGGTTTGATAGTTTTGCAAATTTAATATTTGCCGGCAAACCAGGGTATTTTTTTAGTGCCTGTTTAACCAATCCTTCCGTTTGGTCAGCATAACGAATCAAAGCGAGGAAATTTTGGTTTGTCTGGTTTTTTAAACTATTCAAAGTGAAATTCATAAAAATGGATATTCTATTTTCAATCCATGGTTTGGTGAATTGCTGTCCTGAATTTGCACCCCTTATTTTCCATGTATTGAAATCAATCTCCACTATTATTTTTTTAGTCAATACGCTTCACCCTCTTTCTAGAATTCACCATACCGTTCTAGTGCTTTCTATCATCAACCCTAAACATATGGACATTTTTTGAACTCGTTTCCTTAGGTTGACTGGGATTCCAATGCCTTGCGTTTACCTTTCTTGCGGGTTTAGTGGGAGGGGAGGTTCTGGGGGCTTTATATACCATTTTAAGGAAATCGTCAATATACTTAAGAAATTGTTTGGCACGAACTTCATGCGTATGATAAGCGTGAACGAAATCATGCCCGTTTTTTACAATCTCATTCCGTTCTTCCTCGTTCTCCAAATAGTACATGGCTTTCTCATAAAAATCAGTTTTGTTGCACGCTACAAAATGGACTCCATCCTTAAAGCCCAAATCGAAAATATCTTGATTAGGTTCTGCCAGAAGCAGCGTGCCGCACGCGGGAACTTCAAAGAATTTGGCTAGCGGATACTGGAATTTGCTTCCGCAGGTGAAATATATCTTTGCCCGGTTCAGTTCTTGAGCATATTTCCCATTTACCATCAGATTCTTACTGGGCGGACTCTTATGACCCGGATGCGGAAGAAACTCAAATCCTTCAACGTCGCGCATTCTTTTGTAAACCTCGTTCCTGAACGGATACCATTCCTTGGGAGATGATCCTATCAGCATAAAATCCCTATCTTTGGGCAATTGCCAATCTTTCATCACGTGAGGATTGATCGAATATGGCAAAAACCTGAATTTCGGCTTGAATTTCGGATATCTCCTCAAAAATGTAGATTTGTTAGGTGAAAATATGATATCGATCTTGTTGTTCTGCAGGTATCTGATTCTGCTTGCCGGATTCCAGTGTTCATCATAAATGTAAGTCCCCTTGGGTATATCCACTAGATTGAGACCAGTAATTTTCGGTGAAAGAGAATAATTATATCCAACATCAAAATGGTAGATAAAATCCGGTTTAAAGTTCAGCCTCCTCAAGATCGTCCTTATATCCCCATCTTGGTGCCAAAACTTAACATAAGAAAATTTCGCGATCGCTTCCAGGAAGTCGTATTTCGGTCGATGTTTCGGGTAAAGCTTCCCAAAAGGCTTAACGAGAATCAATAGTTTCAAATGTTTCAAGAAACATTTCCTCCCTCTATCGTAATCTCCCTGATGAGGAGTCAATTCTGTTTCTTATCAATTCTATATACATTCCAATTCGAATTTTCGGTTTGGCGCTTTTGATTTATGGTCCAATGTCTAGCATTGGTTTGGCGCTTTTGATTTAATGCCCAATTTCTAGCATTTGCTTCGTGCTTAGGTTGAGGTAGCATTTTCTTTTTTTTCGCGGGTAATGTCTTCAGGAAATCCTGTATATTCTTGACAAACTGCTGAGCCCGGACACGATTAGTATGAAAAGTATGAATGAACTCATATCCATTCTGAGTAATCCTTTCGCGCTCTTCTTCATTTTCCAAATAATACATCGCTTTTTCATAAAAATTATCCTGGTTACAGGCAACAAAGTTTTCTCCATCTTTAAATCCTAAATCCAAAATATCCTGGTTGGGTTCCGCTAAAAGCAGAGTTCGGGACCCAGGAGCTTCAAAAAATTTCAATACAGCATATTTAAATATTGACCCACATGTAAAAAAGATTTTGGAACGATTTATTTCCTTAGAAAACTCCTCATTAAGCTTCATATTCTTTGGCAATGGAGCATTATTTCGATGACTATAGTATTTAAATCCCGAAATACCCTTCATCCTGTCAACAACTGCCGCCCGAAATGGATAGCGGGGATCGATCTGACCCATGAAAAGAAAATCAATTTCTTTATTTGCCCCCCAGTCTTTCGTGACTTGCGGATTGATAGAATAAGGCAACCAGCGAAATTTGCTTTTAAACTTCGGATATCTGCTTAAAAAACCATATTTATAGGTTGAAAATATGATGTCAATCCGGTTCTGCTCAAAATATCTCATCCGATTTTGTGGGGACCATTGCGCGTCATTGACATAAGCCCCTTTGGGAATCGAAACTTGGTCTAGTCCCCATACTTTTGGAGTATAGCTGTAACCATATGCTATATCATATTGAAAGATAAAATCCGGAATGTAACCAATTTTTCGAATGATGTCACGGATATCTCCATTTTTAGACCAGTATTGAACATGGGCAAATTCTTCAATAGCTTTCAGAAAATCATATTTAGCCTTATGCTTTGGGTATATCTTCCCAAATGGTTTTGCAAGTATTAATATTTTTAGCTTTTTAGCCATAGGTATCCACCATTCACTTGATTTTAGAGGCCAAACGGATTTACATTGTCCAGTGTCGTGAATTAACCCTTCTAATTGGTTTTCCGCTTGATTGTTTGGTTTTTGGATTATTTTTTGGAGCGGGTTTAGATCTTGTGGTATTTTTTTTAAGAAAAGCTGGGCTATTCCGCGGATCTTTGGAGGTTATTTTTTTTCTGAAATGTAAATGATCAATTATCTCGAGTAATCTTTCCACACGCTTCGCATAGGTATGTTCCTGTACAATGATGGCCCCCTCGCGCGCTTTCTGCCTTCTCAATTCGGGATGGGCAAGATAATAATCGATGAGTTCCCGCAGTTCTTTGGGAGAATTGTAAGTCACCACACTTTGGCCAAACACATCTTCTATTCCGCTCACATGATCAGAAATAATAAATGCTTCCGAAGCAAGACCATCAAATATCCTATTATTAATAAAGCCTTTCTTTCTCATATCGTCCCAGTGATCATTCAATAATATATCACAGGATCCATAATATTTATGAAGTTCGCTGTATGGTATATTCTGTCCCTTAATATACCTTTTATCGATTAATCGCCCCCAATTCTTACCATAAACTGACAGCTGTCTTGTGGTAGGGAGCAAATCTTTTATTATTTTTCTATAGATTCCACGCGAATTTCCAACAAACAAAAGTTCTTTTCTAAAACTTTCATCTTGAAAGGGTTTAAACATATTTAAGTCGGTACACTGAAGCATCGGTTCTACAGGTACTTTTACTTTAGGTTTTATTATCTCTGCCCATTTTATAGAAGAAATTAAGACAAAATGATATTTATTATACTCATTAATGGGAACATTATCGGGGTGTGAAATGTTCCACAGGATGTTTACGTGGTGCTTTTTCGGCTGGTACGCGCGGAGTCCTCTTAAGAAAATAACGGTATCGCAGTTGGAATCTTTGCCATCATTCCATTCATTCAAGCATTGTATAATCGTTGGATTCCCTTTTTTTTCAAATTCCTGCTTTAGACACAAAGCCAAAAGGTAATCTCCCGAGTATATGGCAACTTTGGAGTTGGGTGCACAGATTTTTATGGCAATCTTGTATTTCTTATTATTTTGAACAGCGTACATATAATCACCTCCTTATGAATATAATCAGAGTGACCTTCGGAATTCTCCGCTGAGGATCCGTTTCCACCATTCCTGATTATTGAGGTACCAAAGGACTGTTTGCTCTATACCCTCTTCAAAGCCATGTCTTGGACTGGGGAGGTTCGGTTGAGGGGCAGTATCGATGGACATGACCTTCCCTTTATTAATAAGGTAAAGGATGGATCCAAAGAATAGGGCACTGCCCCCGTGTTTCGTTCCGCATTCAATTATAAGATCAGGCTTTATTTCAAATATCATTTCTGAATTGGTCCTAGCGCATTATAGTAATTAAAGTCTGAATCCACATAGATTGGGACTCGCTTTCCCCATTTTCGATAATAGATTTTTCTGTTTGCTTCGAATAATGCGGAATCATTGGTTCTCATTTTTCTGAGCCATAAATTATACTCTATCCCTTTCGACGTTTGCCACCCTAAATGATTAATGCTAACCCCTATAGTTGCTACCTTATACCCGCGATAAATAGATTCTAAGCATAGGTCGTAATCATAAAAGTGATGGATTACGTATTCTTTAGCTATAGTCCCCATATCCTCCAATAATTGTTTTCGCACTATTAAACACATGCCGTCTTGAACAACAGATGGAATATAGTCGCTTGTAATTCTTCTACCGTATTTCTCTGCATTAATCATATTGCTGGCAAAATGCATTCTACGACCATCTTTCCTTATGCCATTACCACCGCCAAAACCTGCCACACCAATATTAGAAACTTTTCTTAATACATTTTCTACTCTAGAGTCCCAATCCTTTTCCAGAATATAAAGGTCATTGTGCATGAACATGATATAATCTGTATCGCAATGCTTCCATCCCACATTCATTGCTGGAATAACTCCCAAATTTTTATCTAGTGTAATAAGTTTATCGCACAATTTTATTAATTCTTTTCTCACATCTTCACTTGATCCATTGTCAACAATAACAATTTGAATATGCTTACTGGAATTTTCCCTAATATGCCTAATACATTCCCTCGTTAGTTCAATTCGGTTCAATACTGGAATAACTATCGTTAGCATCTTTCTTATTGGCCTCCTCTCATTTAGATACCCTTTTCCAGTTTAAAGTTCGTGGGACTCAAGAGCGTCAGATTAATAAAATCACCTGATATATACTTTTTGAAATTCAGCTTTCTTCAAAAAAACTTCATTAAATCTTTCATCATAACCTTTAGGAAAAAGGACACCTAATCCGTAGGAATGCTAAAAATCATGCAATACTGCCTGAAAGGTATGAAAGCCGTCTATGTGAAGCAAATCAATCGAATCATCCTCAAACTTATCCAGAGACTGGTCAAAGGTTCCACGGACAAGAGTTCCGATATCAGCATATTCCTCATCAGTAAATCTCGAAACAGCCTGGTAAAAATTCTTATTATTTTGAACAGCGTACACGCAATCACCCTATGAATATAATCAGAGTGACCTTCGGAATTCTCCGCTGAGGATCCGTTTCCACCATTCCTGATTATTGAGATACCAAAGGACCGTTTGCTCTATACCCTCTTCAAAGCTATGTCTTGGAACCCAATTGAGTTCACGCTGGATTTTGGTTGAATCGATCGCATAGCGTCTATCGTGCCCAGGGCGGTCTTTGACAAATTGAATCAGACTATCCGGCTTCCCCAAAATCCTTAATATTTTTTTCACAATTTCGATATTGGTCCATTCATTATTTCCGCCGATATTATAAACGTCTCCCGGCTTTCCACGATGAAGAACACTGTCAATGGCTGAACAGTGATCTTCCACATGCAGCCAATCGCGGACATGCAATCCATCGCCGTAAACAGGAAGTTCTTTATCCTGAATTGCGTGAGTAATCACCAGGGGGATCAGCTTTTCCGGAAACTGATATGGTCCGTAATTGTTGGAACAACGCGTAATGTTGGTTGGCAAGTCATAGGTTTTATTGTAAGCGCGGACAAGCAAATCAGCTCCAGCCTTGCTTGCGGAATAGGGACTGTTGGGAGCAAGGGGCGTTTCTTCCGTAAAATAACCTAATTGACCTATAGATCCGTAAACTTCATCCGTGGATATTTGTATGAATTTTTTTAAATTATATTTGAGTGCCAAGTCCAAGAGTACTTGCGTCCCACAGATATTGCTTCGAACAAACCTGTCTGGATGCAAGATGCTTCGGTCTACATGGGATTCGGCAGCAAAATTAATGACAATGTCAACCGGATCATCCATCCTGTTGCCTGCTTGGCCTGATAGTACTGAATCTATCAACTGCGAGTCACTAATATCCCCTTTTATAAAATAATAATTGGAGTGATTTTTTACATCCTCCAAGTTATCCGGATTCCCTGCATAAGTCAGATTATCCAAGTTAACGATTTGATAATGGGGATATTTCCTGATCATATAGCGAATAAAATTGCTGCCAATGAAACCGGCACCGCCTGTGATCAGCAATTTCATCGTTTCAACTCCCCTTTCAAGCTGCCTTTAGCGGCAATATATAGTTCAAATTCCTATAGTCCAAATTCCCCATAATCCACCTTCTCTGCCCATTGATTGGCCCGCAAAAAAGATTCATGAGTACCGCCATCGGTCCACCACCCTTGAAGATAATCATAAGTCAGCATATTCTCTCTCATATAAAAGTTGTTGACATCCGTAATCTCTAGTTCTCCCCGAGCGGAAGGTTTCAAGGTTTTGATAATCTCGAAGACACGGCTGTCATACATGTAGATGCCAGTTACAGCATAGTTGCTTTTTGGGTGCCGGGGCTTTTCTTCAATTGAAATGACCTTTTCTCCCAGTAACTCCGCAATTCCATATCGCTGCGGATCTGTTACTTTGACTAGGAGGATCTTAGCTCCTTTCCCCTGCTTTTTAAATTTCTCGACGTAAGGACTGATATGATCGGCAAAAAGATTATCTGCTAAGAGAACGGTCATAAGCTGTCCTGAAGCGAAGTCCTCCGCGAGTCCCAAAGCTTCGGCAATCCCTCCGGCTTGATCCTGGACGCGGTAGGTAAATGACACCCCAAACTCGCTTCCGCTTCCCATTAGTTTCACCATGTCTCCCATATGCTCCCGACCGCTGATAATCAGGATATCGCTAATGCCGGCCTCACTCAATTTATAAACACTATGATAGATCATGGGATACTTACCGACGGGAAGCATGTGTTTGTTTATCACTTTTGTAAGCGGATAAAGTCTTGATCCCGTCCCACCTGCGAGAATAATGCCTTTCATCGGCTATCACCCACATATCCTTTTAATTTATTTCTTTCGCAAAAAGCCTCTAGGATGAAAAGTCACAAAAAATTTATGCTTGCTTTCATCTACAAAAAATTCATTATTTCCAATCAGGAACTCTTCCACCGCTTCCATTGGTCCAGGTCCGTAATTCGGAAGAATCGGATGGCCGTTGATACACGTATCTTCCACAACCATATAGCTCCCTTTTGAAACGAATTGGTTATATAATCTCATTTCACTGAGAACATGGTTTTTTCTATGGTCGGAGTCTAAGAAGACCATGACGGCATCTCCCGGATTTATCATGGCTTTCACCTTCGCTATGGCTTCAGGGGAAGTCGAAGAGGCTTTAAAGTATGTTATTCTTGGATGACTGGGGAGGTTCGGTTGAGGGGCAGTATCGATGGTTATGACCTTCCCTTTATTAATAAGGTCAAGGATGGATGCAAAGAATAATGCACTTCCCCCGTTATAAGTTCCGCATTCCACTATTAGGTCAGGCTTTATTTCAACAATCATTTCTTGAAACAAAAATAAATCAAGAGGAAAATTGAGGATGGGGACTCCCAGCCACTTGGTATCTCTATTCCAAACTCCACTGTGGAAGTAGTGCTTAAGAAACTCATGAAAAATATTCCTCACCTTAGTCATCCCTTCTTAAAAATATGTTATTTCATCTGAATTGGCCCTCGCGCATTATAGTAATTAAAAGCCGAATCCACATGGATTGGGAGTCGGTTTTCCCATTTCCTGCAATAGATTTTTCTGTTTCCTTCGCGTAATGCAGAATCGCTGGTTCTCTTTTCCCTAAGCAAGCTATTATACTCTTGCCCTTTCGACGTTTGCCACCCTAAATGATTAATACTAACCCCTATAGTCACTACCTTATACCCGCGATATATAGATTCTAAGCATAGGTCGTAATCATAAAAGTGATGAATTGAGTATTCTTTAGCTATAGTCCCCATATCTTCCAATAATTGTTTTCGCACTATTAAACACATGCCGTCTTGCACAACAGATGGAATATAATTGCTCCGAATTCTTCTTCCATGCGCTTCCGCGTTTATCAGATTGCTTGAAAAATTCAGTCGCCAGCCATTTTTTGCTACTTCATCTCCACCGCCAAAACCTGCTACGCCAACATTAGGAACTGTACCCAATACATTTTCTACCCTAGAGTCCCAATATTTTTCTAAAATATAAAGGTCATTGTGCATGAACATGACATAATCTGTATCACAATGCTTCCATCCCGCATTCATTGCTGGAATAACTCCTAAATTTTTATTCAGCGCGATAAGCTTATCGCCTATTTTAATTAATTCTTTTCTTACATCCTCACTTGATCCATTATCAACAATGACAATCGGGATATGCTTGCTGGAATTTTCTCTTATATGTCTAATACATTCCCTTGTTAGTTCAATCCGGTTCAGTACAGGAATAACTATCGTTAGCATCCTTTTAAGCATGGCCTCCCTTCATTTGTATCTTGTTCAAACAAGACCGCTAAATTATTTATATACTTTTTGAAACTCAGCTTTCTTTAAAAAAACTTCATTAAATGATTCATCATAACCTTTTGGGAAAAGGACGCCTAATCCGAAGGAATGCTGAAATTCGATATAGGGGTATTGTTTTAATCCCTCCCACAGGACAAATACGCCGAAATTGCGTCTTCTGACAAAGATATCATGAAATAAAATAATCCCGTTTTTAGCCAGTTTCCTATACCACGTTGTATAATCATGCAATACTGCCTGAAAGGTATGAAAGCCGTCTATATGAAGCAAATCAATCGAATCATCCTCGAACTTATCCAGAGACTGGTCAAAGGTTCCGCGGACAAGAATTCCGATATCAGCATATTCCTCATCAGTAAATCTCGAAACAGCCTGGTAAACATGATCTCCATAGAAGCCGCTATGCGGGTCCCCTGCCCAAGTATCCAGGGCAAAACATTTTGTTTTCAGTCCTCCGTCCTTTGCTGCCTGACAAAAGGTGAAGAACGAAGTACCAAAATGAGTACCCAGTTCCACAACCTTTCGGGGCTTTGCGAATCTCACCAAATCGTATCCAAACCTGCGATGGCCAGACCACGCACCTTTTTGAATAAACCTTGGCGGCAAATAACTGCAAGTATCCATCTTAAAAGGGACATGATGATAGTTCCAGCTCATATTAACCCATCCTTTTTTTACAATGAATTTTCCCTGCAACTGAAAATTGCATAGCCCAGACAATGAACCGCTTGGTGTTGCCTGGAAACACCCCTTTCTCAGTATTCTATTCAACAGGCAGGAAAACGCATGGACTTATACCTCATGTTGAAATCCCCATTTTTATAGAAATATGCTAATGCAATATCCCCTTTTGCTTTCTTTCACATACTATAAATAATCCGATGCAATCATACAGGAGGTTCAAGCAAATGCATAAGAGCTCTTTGATCAGAATGAAGGAGTTTGTAAAAAAGTATTTATCCGTTTATGCGAATAAACCCCTAAAAATACTCGACATAGGAAGTATGGATGTAAACGGGACTTATAAGCCACTCTTTAATGTAAGTGGTTGGAGCTATTTTGGCTGTGATTTGGAAAAAGGGAAAAATGTGGATATTGTCTTAGCTGGAATGTATGATTGGAAAAATATCGAATCTGAAAGTTTTGATGTGGTTATTTCCGGGCAATGCTTTGAGCATGTAGAATATTTTTGGATCACAATGCTTGAAATAACAAGAGTATTGAAAGAAAATGGCATATGCTGCATCATTGCCCCCTCATCAGGCCCCGAGCACAGATTTCCGGTAGACTGCTGGAGATTTTACCCTGATGGATTCAGATCATTGGCAAAGTACTGCGGTCTCCAAGTTATCGAACTGTCAACAGATTGGCATGGTTCCGCTCCATGGCATGATTCTTGGATGGTCTGTTCGAAACCTTCTTTAACGGATGAACAAAAGGAACTTTTCAATTATAAAAACTACTTATCCAAATTAATTGTCGACGATTCCACACTAAAAAGTTTTATAAAAAAAATAAACACGTAGCACAGTATTTAATCCAAGTAGATGAATGGTCTTTTCTCGAATTTTCATCGGGGAAGGACCATGATTTATTAACGCTTAAGACAAGCAGGGGCGACCCCTGTTGCAAATTCCTGAATCGCCCCCACTTATCCAAGCCCATTTATGGACGAAAATCCTTGCTTTTTGCATACCTGGCCAACTCAGCCGTCATGTCGTACCGCATAAACGGAGTAATGAGATATATCCCTTGAAAATGTTTAAGAACCGTATCCAAAAGTTCCTTAGCTATTTCCGATCCTTGATTTCTGGCCTCGTCGCCTTGGTATCGCGCCATTCTTGCTCGTACCCCATCTGGTATTCTAATGCCCGGAACTTCATTGTGAAGAAATTCTGCGTTTCTATAGCTGGTTAGCGGCATAACTCCAATGAAGACAGGTATGGACAAGTGCTGCGTGGATTTTGCCACCTGCTCAATTTGTTCATGGCAAAACAGTGGTTGGCTCATGATGAAGTCCGCTCCAGCCTTGATCTTTTTTTCCAAGCGTTCAATAGCCTTGTTCAAGTGACGCGTGTTGGGGTTGAATGCTGCGCCAACAATAAAGGAGGAACGATGCTTGAGGGGACGACCCGAGAAGGAGATGCCATCATTTAATTGCTTAATCATGCGAATCAATTCAAATGAAGTCATATCGTACACGGAGGAGGAGCCTGGAAGGTCTCCATATCGCGAGGGATCACCCGTGACAACCAATACATGATCAATGCCCAGGGCATAGAGACCCATTAGGTGGGACTGCTGGCTGATTAAATTCCTATCGCGGCAAGTGATGTGAAGAAGGGGCCGAATTCCAACCCGATCTTTTACAAGTGCTCCTAAAGCCATATTGCTCATTCTGGTAATGGCCAATGAGTTATCTGCGAGAGTCACTAGATCGGCACCGGCCTCTTTTAGAGCGTGAGCTCCTGTCATAAACGCCGAAAAATCCAAATCCCGGGGCGGATCCAATTCCACTATGACTGTTTTCCTCTCCCGAACCAAATCTGGCAAACATTTTTCCTTTAACGGTTTGGACACATCAATCTCTTTCTCCCTTGGAGCTGTCTTTTCAGGGATTGAAGGTTCAGCTTCCGTCGTTTCTTTAAAACATTCATTGAATCCTTGTTTCATCCTCTCACATCCTATGAAATAGTCATTCCAGACAACTCCTCATAATTTTGGAATTTATATCTCTGTTATCTCTCTTCTTTCTTTTTCTTCTTACTAGTTTATTCGCTCGAGTAGAAACGGTATGGACTGATACTCTATTATAAATTCCTATTTTTAATTAAAAGAAATAGGTTTCTTGCATATAGCAATACCACAAAGGCATGAATAATATATTCCGAATAAAGTATGGGGGAGCCGAGAAAGAGTCGGTCTCCAAAAGCTTTCCTAATGAAACTGAGGTGAAATCTATTGACCCCTTCTGTTTTAGTGATAGGGACGGTATTTGTGGACTGCAAAGGGTTAGCTAAGCAAAACTATCAATCATCTGCAAGAAATTTAGGGGAAATCCGGTTTGTCCACGGTGGCGTGGGGAGGAATGTTGCAGAAAATCTTGCAAAACTCAGCTTATCTACTTGCTTTATCTCCTCTGTAGATATTTCCGCGATGGGTGAAGAAGTAGTGTCAAAATTACAAGAATCGCACGTCAATATCAGTTATCTGATAAAGGCAGAAAACCGGGGAATGGGCATCTGGATGGCAATCATAGATGACAAAGGAGACCTTGCCGGCTCCATCTCCCAAATGCCGGATCTTGCTCTTTTGGAGGAGTTCATCCTGCAAAATGGGGAGAAATTCATTCAGGAAGCAACCCATATTGTACTTGAAGTCGATTTAAATATTTCCATTACTCAACGAATCATTAGCCTCGCCAGGAAAGAAAAAAAGCCAGTCTACGGTATACCCGGCAACTTCAGCGTAGTAATATCCCATAGCGATATCCTTGGTCAGCTCGAATGTTTTATATGCAATAATTTTGAAGCCGATTTGTTGATACATCCTAACTTTACGCATATGAATACGAATCAAAAACTAAATGAGTTAATGCACTTTGTCGACCGCATAGGAATTAGATCTATGATAGTGACAATGGGGAAACATGGATCCATCTATTATGACTGCAAATCCAAAGCGAGAGGGTATCAGCCGGTGTTTCCTGTTACGCTGATTGATTCCAGCGGAGCCGGGGATGCGTTCTTTTCGGGTACCGTAATGGGACTCGTAAGGGGTTTAACGATAAAGGAGGCTGTCATTTGCGGAACCAAGGTAGCCGGCTGGACGATTGAGTCTATCGAAAATACCTATCCGGATCTTTCGATGAAAATAAGACAAGATGAATTTTTCAAAAGCCTGAAATTGAATTAAGGCACTATCTTTTAGTGCCTTTTTTCTTACTCTGAAATCCTCGATTTATTTGGCTGATGTGAAATCTTGAAATAGAGCAGCTCGATCCGTCTGTTCCCACGGCACGTTAAGATCGTTTCGGCCAAAATGACCATAGGCTGCCGTCGGCCGGTAAATCGGCCGGAGAAGATTCAGCATCTTGATGATGCCTGCCGGTCTAAGATCAAAGTTTTTCCTTATCAATTGGACTAGAACTTCTTCATCCAGGGTTCCTGTTCCATACGTATCTACAGTGATCGAAACCGGTTGAGCAACTCCGATGGCATAGGCCAATTGCACCTCACATCGCTCCGCTAGCCCAGCAGCCACGATGTTTTTCGCTACATACCGCGCAGCATAAGCAGCAGAACGGTCCACTTTCGTCGGGTCCTTCCCGGAAAAAGCCCCTCCTCCATGCCTTGCATACCCGCCATACGTATCGACAATGATTTTCCTCCCGGTTAATCCCGCATCTCCTTGCGGACCTCCTATGACAAACCGGCCGGTCGGATTAATAAAGTACTTCGTCTTCTCATCGATCATATGATGCGGGACTGTGCTTTTTATGACATATTCAAGCAAATCCCGCTTTATTTTTGGCAAGGCTATTTCCGGATGGTGTTGAGTTGAAATAACAATCGTATCCACGCGGATAGGGGTTTCTCCATCATATTCGACCGTCACTTGCGTTTTCCCATCTGGCCTCAAGTAAGGAATGGTTCCATTTTTCCTCACTTCTGCCAGCCGGCGTGCCAGTTGGTGAGACAAAGAAATCGGCAACGGCATCAATTCCGGCGTTTCGCTGCATGCAAAGCCAAACATTAATCCCTGATCGCCCGCACCGATCAATTCCAGCTCATCATCCTCTTTCAGACCTTCACGTACCTCTAGCGATTTATTGACACCACTGGAAATGTCCGGGGATTGTTCATTGATCGCTGTTAAAACCGCGCAGGTTTCGCTATCAAAGCCATATGAAGCATCAGTATATCCAATTTCCCTAACCGTACGGCGCACAATTTGAGCAATATCCACATTGGCCGAAGTCGTAATCTCTCCTGCAACCAATACAAGTCCTGTCGAAACCGATGTTTCGCAAGCTACCCTTGCCTTTGGGTCCTTTTCCAGGATTGCATCCAAGACCGCATCAGAAATTTGATCACACATTTTATCCGGATGGCCCTCTGTTACCGATTCTGATGTAAATAAACGTTTCCTTTTCATTCATGTCTCCTCTCCTATTCATTATTGCAATCTAATGAATTGATATGTCCATTATTCTTAATAGTATTCAAAAAGAAAAATAAAGATATAGTTTTGTCACCTAATCTGAAAAAACAAGACGTTTTAGACCTTTAAAAAATCCTGTCCACTAGAACCGTTTGATCGCGGTCTGGCCCAACAGAGAAAATAGCAATTGGAATGCCTGTCAAATATCTCACTCTTTCCAAAAAGTGGCGTGCATTTTTAGGCAGACCGGACAATGACTTGACGCCTGTTATGTCCTCCGTCCAGCCAGGAAGCTCTTCATATACTGGATCGCACTGTGCCAAAACATTTAGATTGGCAGGGAATGTTTCTATGGTTTCCCCCTTATACTTATAGGCAGTGCATATTCTCAGCTTTTCAATTCCTGTCAGAACATCAAGCGAATTTAAAGAGAGGCCTGTTACCCCACTCACCCTTTGAGCATAACGAACAACGACACTATCAAACCACCCGACCCGTCTCGGACGCCCTGTAGTAGTACCGTATTCATTTCCTACTTCCCTGATGCGGTCACCAATATCGTTGGTTATCTCCGTCGGAAAGGGACCATCCCCTACCCTTGTCGTGTAGGCCTTTGCGATTCCTATCACATGTTGAATCTTGGTAGGTCCTACTCCCAATCCGGTACAAACCCCTCCTGCAATCGGATTCGAAGAGGTAACGAACGGATAAGTTCCGTGATCAATATCCAGCATTACTCCCTGTGCCCCCTCAAATAAAACTTTTTTTCCGGCATCCATCGCATCGTTGAGGAGTACAGATGTATCAGCCACATATGGGCGGATCCTCTCAGCCAGCTCCAAGTATTCTTTTAAAATAGCCGTTACCGAAAAGCCTTTTGTCCTATAAACTTTTTTAAGGACTCGATTTTTTTCTGCAACATTTCGTCTTAACCGTTCTTCGAATCCCTTCGGATCCAGAAGATCAGACATCCGTATCCCCACCCGGGCAGCCTTATCCGTATAGGCAGGGCCGATTCCTTTTCGCGTCGTGCCAATCATGCCGGCACCCTTGCCATCCTCCTGTAAAGCATCCAGCTTGATATGATAGGGAAAAATGACATGCGCCCTATCGCTAACTCGCAAGTGATCCGTACTGACATTGGCCTTATGGAGATATTCCAGTTCCGCTGCAAGTGCCTTAGGATCAATCACCACTCCATTTCCTATAATGCAGATTTTGTCTTGATAAAAAATTCCGGAAGGGATCAAATGCAGCTTATATTTGTTACCGCCGAACACAACAGTATGCCCGGCGTTATTCCCGCCTTGATACCGAGCGATAACATCCGCGCTTTCCGCTAGATAATCGGTAATTTTCCCTTTCCCTTCATCTCCCCACTGGGTCCCAACCACGATCACAGATGACATCCGGCATTCCTCCCCAAAAAAGGTTTAAGCTTATTAGAATCCTTAAACATCAATCTGCATTAAAATACTTGGCTTCCGGATGGGCAAAGACCATCGCCGAGACTGATGCCTCCGGATCCATCATCATGCCTTCCGTTAGCGCAATTCCAATTTGCTCCGGCTTCAGTAAGCGAAACAGTTTAACCTGGTCCTCAAGATTCGGACATGCCGGATAACCGAAAGAAACTCGAATTCCTTGATACTTGGCGCCGAATCTTTCCGACATTTTCATATCTGCAGGATCGGGAAAGCCCCAACGATCGCGCATAATATGGTGCAGGCGTTCGGCGAAGGCTTCCGCCAATTCGATAGCAAGAGCCTGGATCGCATGAGATTTGAGAAACTCGCCTCTCTTTTTCCACTCTTCTGAAATGTTTCGAATTCCCTCCCCTGCTGTCACAGTAAAGAAGCCTACTGCATCCATCTCCCCGCTTTCCACCGGCCGGAGAAAGTCTGCCAAGCATAAGTATGGATGCCCGGACTGCCGGGGAAATGAAAACTTCTCAAGAACGCGGGTGCGGTCATTAGGGTCATAAATCAAAATATCGTTATTGGACGACTGGGCTGGAAAAAAACGATAAACCCCATGAGCTTTGATCAAACCGCTCTGTACTCCCTCTTGAATCAGGCTGTCTATCATTTCTCTCAACTTTGCAGCTTTCGGATCTCCCTCTCCAATCAGTTTATCTACATTACCTTTCATCCCCAAATGCTTTCCTAAAAGCATCCGCCAATTCAAGTAAGGATATAAATGGGACAGAGGGTAGTTGCGTAGCACATGGGATTCATAGTCTGGTGCAGAATATACGGGCACATTGCGGCTGACTGAGGATAATTGGGGTCCCTCCGGGAGCTGAGTTTCACCACCTGTTTTATTCTGCGTTTCCCGGTAACCTTGGCGCTTTTCCATGCATCCCTTCACTAACTTCTCCCGCTGTTTGGGATCCATCAGCTGATTGGTTAGGTCCAGCCCATCCATCGCATCTTTTGCATACAGTACTGGACCTGCATATTCCTTTGCGATTTTTGTCTCCGTAAATTTGCGCGTCAGGGCGGCTCCGCCTACTAGCAGCGGGACATCGATCCCCGCCTCTCTTAAGTCCTGAGCCGTAATGACCATCTGTTGGGCCGATTTTACAAGCAAGCCGGACAATCCAATGAAATCAGGTTTCTTTTCCCGGCAAGCCTGAATCAATTGCTCAGGCGGAACCTTAATGCCAAGGTTGATCACTTCATATCCGTTATTGGACAAAATGATTTCAACGAGATTCTTTCCTATGTCGTGGACATCCCCCTTCACCGTAGCCAGCAGCATTTTGCCCTTGACTGCGGTTTCCGTCGATTCCATATGGGGTTCAAGAAAAGCCACAGCCTCCTTCATGACCTCGGCACTCTGCAACACTTCAGCGACAATCAATTCATTGTCATTAAAGAGCTTCCCTACCTTTTCCATCCCCTTCATTAACGGCCCGTTGATAATTTCCAACGCTGAGTAACTTCTTAATGCTTCTTCCAGATCCTTTTTCAGTCCATCCTTTGAACCTTCGACAACATAGCGGGCTAATCGCTCTTCCAGGGTTATGTTGGTCTCCTGCTGCTTTACGATGGCCTTTTTTTGGCGATAAAAGGAGGTAAATGCAGCCAGTGTTTCATCGCTGGTATGGAATAAGAGGTTTTCTGCCAACTCCCGCTCGTTTTCAGGGATGGAAGCGAAACGCTCCAGTTTTTCCGTATTCACAATCGCATAATCTAAGCCAGCCTTGACGCAATGGTAAAGAAAAACAGCATTTAATACTTCCCTCCCCCTCGCAGGGAGTCCGAAAGAGATATTGCTAATCCCAAGCATGGTTTGGCACTGGGGGAATGCTTCCTTAATCAAGCGAATCCCTTCAATTGTTTCCGCTGCAGATCCCAGATAGGTTTTATCGCCAGTGCCAATCGGAAAAACTAAGGGATCGAAAATGATATCTTTCGGATCCAAGCCATAGTCATGAACCAATAAATCATATGAGCGCTTAGCTACCTCCAATTTTTTCCATCTAGTGACGGCCATCCCTGTTTCGTCAATCGTTCCGACCACAACAGCGGCTCCATATTCATGAACCAGAGGAGCCACTTCTTGAAATCGCTTAAGCCCGACCTCCAAATTAATAGAGTTTATGATGGCTTTTCCTTGGGAATGCTTTAAACCGATCTCAATGACATGGGTATCCGTAGAATCAAGCATGAAGGGAACCTTCACTTTTCTTGCCGCATATTTAAGGAATTCCTCCATATCAGTAGCCTCGTCGCGATCCGGATCGGCCAAACAGATGTCAATGATCTGAGCGCCGCTTTTTACTTGCGCTCTGGCAATCTCGGAAGCCTGTTCATACGCTCCAGCGGCAATCAAGTTTCGAAACTTCTTGGAACCGATGATATTGGTTCTCTCTCCAATGAGCAGGGGGAGATTATCCTTTTCCACATAGACAGCTTCAATTCCGGAAATAACCGGGCCGTGCGGCTTAACTTCCCGCCTGGGTGCATAATTCTTTAACGTTTCCGCTAGAGCGCGAATATGTTCAGGCGTTGTCCCGCAGCATCCTCCCGCTATGTTTATCCAGCCCTTCTTGGCAAAATCCGCAAGCTTCAAGGCCAAAGTTTGCGGTGACTCATGATAATGCCCATTCTCGTCCGGAAGACCTGCGTTTGGGTAACAGCTGACGGCGCATTGTGCAAGGCCAGCTAATGTCCGGATATGGTCCCTCATAAACTCCGGACCGGTGGCGCAATTAAGCCCCACAGCGATCGGTTTCATATGTTCAAGCGAAAAGCCGAAAGCCTCAATATTCTGGCCCGCCAGCGTTGTCCCCATTGGTTCAATGGTTCCGGAAATCATAATCGGAAGAATGGTTTTCAGTTCCTTGAACGCCCGTTTTATGGCTATATAGCATGCCTTGACATTGAGCATATCCTGGGCTGTCTCGATGAGAAGGATGTCTGCGCCGCCCTGGATTAATGCACGGGCCTGCACATAATATGAATCCGCCAATCTATCAAAAGTGACACCGCCTGTTACCGAAAGGGACTTCGTGGTAGGTCCCATGGAACCGGCCACATATCGCGGCCATTCCGGAGTTGTAAAAGCGTCCGCCGCTTCCTTTGCCAAGCGGACCGCAGCCAGGTTGATTTCTTCCGCGCGCTGGGAGATTCCGTATTCTTCTAATACGATACTTGTCGCCCCAAATGTATTGGTTTCTATTACATCTGCACCCGCTTGAAGGTATTCTTCGTGAATTCGCTTTATCAAGTCCGGGCGGGTAATGTTCAAGATCTCATTGCAGCCTTCCAATTCTTCGCCGCCAAAATCTTTCTCGGTCAGGTTCGCCTGCTGGATCATCGTGCCCATAGCACCATCTAGAATGAGGATCTTGCTTTTCATCTGTTCCTCAATATGCTTCTTTCCCAACCCTCTCTCATCCCTTCAATTGCCGTTTCAAATTGAGATAATCCTGATATTAATCTCTCAATATACTATTCAGAATAGAAGAATTGGCATGGATAAAATATTCAGTAATAAATGCCTATTCTTTTTTATAAATAGACCTTATGGTAAAAAGATAGTCCCTTCTTCCCAGCTTTTTTAGATTGACCTTGAATTCCCCCTATTCCAATGCCGGGCTTGGCGAATACTGCCTATATTCCTGAAATCCTTTTTATCTGCTTTTGCCCAGTGGTAACCATTTGGGACATTATTCCGATTGCCCTTGTTATCCGGAACTTTTGCTTGCTGCTGCTTCTTCAGCGCCATCTCACAATTGCTGCTTAGCCTGGCGGGATATGGGAGTCTGCAGAAGAGAGGGGCAGAAAGCACTTGCATATATAATTGCTCATATTCCTTTCCCATTTCAAAAATAGGCTTCATCCCAATATTATCAACCTTTTGTTTTATTCTTTCATATTCCGGCCTGTCACTAGCAATCTTGAGAATTTGCTTATGCGTTTTTTCCGGATCATTTACATCGATCAGCCAACCGCCTCCATGCTTTTCAATTCTTTCTTTGACAGCTCCTAACCCTGAACCCAGTACGGGAATGCCGCACATCCATGCCTCACTCAATGTATGGCAATAAGTTTCCGGAGTAATGGAAAAAATGGCGGCAAATGATGGCTTGATTTTCTTGGCATAATCATAGAATTGATCCCTTTGGTATTCGCCATGATCAACTCCTATGCTCCTTAATATAGGATTGATTCTGCCCATAAAGTGAAATTCCAGTTTATTGGACTGATCTGCTTTCTTAAGTTTCAAAATGAAATCTAGACCTTTATGATGGCCAATGTTGCCGGGAAACAAAATTTTTATCGGCTTATCCGGAATCGGAAATTCAAAAGTCTCCTTTTTGTTGACATTTATCTGTTCTCTCCCGTGCTCGATCAAAGCAAATATTTTTTCCTTCAGAACCGGATAAATCCGAGTATGAACTTCAAAAGGGGTTTCTGAAGTCGTAACAAATCCGTGACAAGCGCCGAGGAGGCTGTTAACCTCTTGTCTCCATGTAAAAACCCACTTATGTTTTAACGGAGGCATATCCTGCTTAAACTGATGAGGGATTTTGCATAATCCTTCCCCGGCAGTGCATCTGCCTCCGCAATATTGATTATGGTCATCCAGCAAGTGAATGGAAGGACAGGCAAAATAAAAGTCATGAATAGATAGGATGACTTTAATTCCCAGAATGTTAGCTATATGGGGAAGATCGAAAGTATGGGAGATCAAATGCCGTATATGCACCAAGTCAATTTTCAGCAAGTGCAACAAGCGAAAATAAATCGTTCTGAAATCTTTTCGATGGAAATCCGTCACTTTCCATCTCGGTTCCAAATTCCAATGATGCAAGTAAAGCATGTCATGATCTCTGAAGATGTACAATTTTATCTGCTCGGCATCTGAGACAAGAACATAGCATTCGTATTTTTTTTCAAGATATTTCATTAAATCCTTATTCGATTGCGGGGTTCCTCCGGAACCTCCGTGAAGTACGTAAAGTATGCGTCTCTTTTCTTCCATTGAATGATCGGGAAGATTCATTCGTTTCCTTATCCGCTCGCAGACCGCTCCCCATTCAGGAGACTCTTTAAATTGTTTGATCAAATTTGAGTAATCAGGATACAGCTTAGCTAAAATTTCCCGATTTTTCTTATATAAGCTATCTTTCTCCTCTTTAAAAGAAGCACTGCGCTTATGGTAAATAAAGGTGGAATCATCTATAATATTCTTCCATCCCTTTTTCGCAGCCCTCATGCAAAAATCATTTTCTTCCCCGTATCCCCTTTTAAAAAGTACAGAATTAAACAGTCCAATTTCATCGATTAACTGTTTTTTTATATATAAGCAGAACCCATGTCCAGTCGGAACGATAGGATATTCGTAATTTGATGAACTCTCCACTACCTTTGCCATCCCATCGATCCCTAAATGAGGCGGGATGGGATTGTTTTCATTTGGATGCGGAACAGAGAATAACCCTGCTGCATTTGATAAGGGCGTCACGGTTCCGATTCTGTGGTCGGAATAGGCAGCGATCATTAGTTTTTGCAGCCATCTGGGGGTAACTATGGTATCACTGTTTAATAAAATAACGTCAGAGTCAGCCATTTGGATGCCCAAGTTCACTGATTCCACAAAACCTTTGTTCACATCATTTCTTATAATCACCACATGATCTCTGGGTTCTATCCTTTTCAGCAAGGAATGAATTCTTTTATCCGTGCTGCAGTCATCGATCAAAATCAATTTATAAGGCGCTGTGGTTTTATCCAATACACTTTGAACGCATTTCTCCACATCTTCAAACGCGTTGAATATGGGAATGATAATAGAGACGTCTCTGTTCAAATTCTTCAACATGCAATCCACATCATGCAACCTCATATTTTTAAGCTTGGCCGGAAGTGAGGGTTCCTCCATCGATATCATTCCTCTCTATTTTAAAGTTTTTGCTCTCCTACCCTAGTAGATATATGTATGCAGACAACTCTTTCATGCGACGGCTAAAAACGTCTAAAAAGCAGAAGGAGGATTTGAAGGATGCCTTCCTTAGCAAAGACAAAAAAAAAGCAGGACTGATATTCTTCATATGCATCAGTCCTTTCTTGAATAAACCTTGAGAAAATCCTTCAGAGCCTCTTTCCAATGCCTCAAACCGGAAAAATCATTCAGGCGAATGGACATATGGTCTAGAACGGAAAAAGCGGGTCTAATTGCGGGACGAGGGAAATCCCCCGTTTTGATCGGCACCACCCTTATTGCTTTCTGTGTTTCTTCAAAAATGACTGTTGCAAACTCATGCCAGGAACAACGGCCGGCATTGGAAGCGTGGTAGATTCCATATTTTTCGGTTGTCATCAATTCACCTATAAACTGGCATAGATCAACCGTATAAGTCGGGGATCCGATCTGGTCACTCACTACACGCAATTCATTCCTTTCCTCGGCCATTTTAAGCATCGTCTTGACAAAATTAGTTCCATGTACCCCATATACCCAGGAGGTTCTCACAATAAAAAATTTATCGCTAAAGCTCCTTACAAATTCCTCCCCAGCAAGCTTCGAATTCCCATACACATTTAGAGGATTCGTTTCGTCAAATTCATGGTATGGTGTCGATGTTTTCCCGTCAAATACATAATCCGTACTGACATAAGCCATCTTTGCCCCAACGCTCTGTGCCGCTACTGCTACATTTCTAGTGCCGTAGGCATTAACGAGATACGCTTGCTCCTTTTCCGTTTCAGCTAAATCCACTTTAGTATAAGCAGCGGCATGAACCACGGCATGCGGTTTTAATTGCCGAAGGCACGCCAGAACCTGGGCGGGGTCCGTGATATCAAGCTCATGTCTGCTGTACCCGAAAACTTTATGTTCTTTTGATAAGATTCTGACTAGATCACGGCCTAGCTGCCCTCCGGCTCCCGTTACAAGAATCTTCATCGAGTCCCCCCTATCTGGCTGTTCAGTGTTGATGTCATTGGTTTCCCAACAATTTATTACCTATATTGAGTCTTCCAATCGAATCCGATGCCGGGATCGTCATACGGAATTCTATACTCATCCGGATCGTTGGGATCATAAGATAGGTTCGTCAAATAAGTAATAATGGCCGGCTCTTGACCGAGAACGCGGTACCCATGAGCTACTCCCCGCGGAATAAATAGTGAAATTGGGTTATTGTCTCCCATATAGTAAACATCCGTTTGTTTAAAGGTCGAAGAATCTTGACGCAAATCATGCAGAACCGCTTGAACATTTCCAGCTGGAAAATACCAAATATCGTCCTGTCTCTTATGGTAATGAAAAGCTTTAATCACACCCGGATAACTGAGGGATAGGGACAATTGCCCAAAACGTTCCAACAGGTTATCATCGTCTCGGACCACTTCCAGAAAATATCCCCGGTCATCCGCATGCTTTAGCAGTTTCTTTATTTTTACTCCATCAATCAAACAGATTTCTCCCTTCTTGTTACTCCTTGTTTTTCTTCCATTTTAGATTATGACTAAATTTCAAGAAATGTTCGGAAACAAAGACTCAGATTCCCGAACTGAAAAGCCGTTCCTCTGAAAAAGGAAACGGCTCAAAAAATCTAAACCTATTTAATCGATTGACTAACGTGTGTTATTAGGGAAAATACTCGGACATTGAGCTGGGAATAGGTTGCTTGGAAGTGGAGGACAAGTATCTTCAATCGGTGCAAAGTCACATTCGACCGGTCCACGAGGTTGACAGAAACGTGCTAGAAGTTCCAGCTTCACTTCCGCTTCGACTTGGATCTCTTTACAGACATTGACGGTCAGGAAAATGCCCGGTTCAGCAAATCCGCCCAACTGTCGAAATGAGGCATTACAGATGACATCTAAAATCCGGCACTGAATGTTGAGACCCCTCTGCCAGCATAATGCCACCTCTTCATCAAATTGAACGAACACATTTTCGCTACAGATCACCTCGTTGCCTGCATCGGCATCAACCAAGTCGACTCTCACACATACGGTGAATAGGAACGGAATGGCTTGGAGAGTGACCGTCGTTCCATCAGGAGCGATACATCTGACGGGAGTAGCCGCATCTAGTTCAAAATCGCAACGGGCACCAGGGCAAATGATCGGAGTGGGAGTAGGTTGGGGTTTTGGCAGTAACGGGAAGACAGGAAGGAATTGATCAGGGTTGGTGGAGCAACGTGTCGTTAGCCGATGACCTAATGCCAATCTCTCTTCAATAATCAGTCGACATGCCTCCGAGAGCTGAATCTTATTTTGGTATCGATTGGTTAAATATACCCAGTCATATACTTTTTGGACGCGGATGCATTCGGGTTGCAAGAGTTCTATTGTTGGAGTTGGAATCGGAGTTGGACATGTGCCGGGAGTCCAGCTAATAATTACCTGACCATCGCTGTTCCCAGTGACTGATTCGATAACCCTTAAGCGGCCATCCAGTTGGATGAATTTGCTTTGCATGGTGATCCATGCTTTCATACTGAATGTCTCTGAACACGAACAGCATTTGAAGTAGACTCCCGGAAATACCTATTGATTGCTTATTTTTCTTAAGGAATTTTTCAATGTTAAGCCATGAATTCTTTCCATCACAATATAGTTCGGCCTTTTAAGGAAGAACCTAGGAAAAAGAGGGAAAGGCTGTCGGCAACCATAATGCTTCATATTCCCTATCGCAATCCTTTTCCCGGGCATATACCTTAACGCACTTATCATCTGCAAGTAGGAAAACTGCGCCTTGTCTGCCCTTACCTCTCAAGGGGAAAGAGCAGTTTTTTGCGACTTTGACATCTGCATGTTTTCTGTGCTACACTCGCAGACTTTTTATTTCTTCAAGAAACTGAAAATCAAGATTCGATATCATAGTCCCTCCTTGGCTCCCCTGTTTTTAGAGCGCTTTTTGGGTTTATCACCTTTTTTTGTAAGCCAGATAAGAAGCGTATTCCAAAGGTCTAGTCCATGAGTGATCTTGATGTGACGGACTTAACGTGAACGGATATGGGAGTGGATTTACCTCAAAAATCCAAACATGGCCATTTTCGTCAATTCCTAAATCAATTCCCAGATCCCCCATATGATATCCGAGCTTCTCAAAAATATGGCAAATCCTATATCCCACGTTTCTGCAAGTCATTAGATCTAGTTCAAAATCATGGAATGTCTTTTCTAAATGATTAGGAGAAAAAACCTTCACATCTTCCGGGATAATATGGCTGGAATTAGACGCCATTCGGAATAGCAAATTGGATACTTCCCATTTTCCTTTTCTATTTTTACTCATATTTACTCGTATGTCTGTCACTTTTTCTCCACGTTTCACAGTCTGAATACTTTGCTGCAGGATATAATTGCTAGGGATATTTATTCGATCCTGTACTTCTTGCCAGTTCTCCAATCGCTCATGTCTCATCATTTTGCCTTCTCGATAGAAAATTCCAATTGCTTTACTCTTTTGCAGCTGTACTCTTATAATTCCTTTACTACTATGTCCCTTTACGGCAGACACGGGTTTCACAAAAATATCTTGATGATGATACAGAAACTTTTGCAAATCAGCCCCATTCAGCAATTTTTGGGTAGCTGGAAGATGATTGCGAAGTACGATATCGGATGAAAGTAATTCCCATCCCTGCCACTTATCAAAGATAAAATTATTAAAAACCTTTCGGCCTATAACATGCTCTATCTTTCTACAGATTTCACGATCAATATGACATTGCATGTAGACCACAGCGGGAAAGCGATAGACACCTTTTTCCTCGTAAATTTCTCCCCCTTTTTTCTGAAAATAATGTCCTTTCACTTGAAAATTGTTGAAATTCAAATCATTAGCGTAGAATTTTATGATGCTAACATCTCCAGAGAAATTTTCTAGTCTTTTTTTTACTGCTCCTGCCAAACATGGTTTTTCATTTGAAATACATACCCCTATCAGGGGATGTCTGTTCTGAAACTCGTTCATTTTGCCTTCTCCTTTTAAAAAAATCGCCTCTTAAAGAGGCGAACTTATAAAACGGCCATTCTTTTGAATTTGAAGGGGTTATCCGACAGTGACTGCAATAAAACCACCCGCTAGAGAAGTACTTATACTCACCGGTATAGTGGCTTCAAGGCAAGGGACACGGAATGGGGGAACCTCCGCAGCAATTGAGGCTATAACGTTTGATGAGATGGGCGGAACCACCAATTCAGCTAATAAAGCAGCAACATCAATCGTAACTAAACCATTGATGATAGGCAATGAAGTACACACATTAGCAATAGTAATCGGTTGCTCTCCAGTCGCAAGCGTTAAGTTTCCCTCTATACACACCGAACAAAATCCAGCACCGCCCATAATCATTCCTCCTAGGATATTTTAAAGTTCTACATTTTCCAGTATATTAACATTCAACTCCTCTTGTTATACCTTGATAGATTATACAAACCTATTTATTACAAAAAATAATGAAAATAACTTGTAAATTTTATTAGTAAAATCGATTATTAGTGACGCATATAAAGTGGACAATTAGCCCCAAAGGTCTAGTTCATGAGTGATCTTGATCTCTTATCCACGCCAAAGTCGGTTCTCAGTTCCCTCATAGACATCATAGCTTTTCCCAAATGTGAAAAATCCTATAAACGAATTCCCCCGTTTAGCCTCGTTCCCCACATAACCTCTATCCCAGTTGATGACAGTAATTGGTCAAATGATCTTTAAGTCGGTGCAGCATCATGCTGTTCAATTAAGCATGCATAACCTTATATTGAGTAACACAATTATCCAATGCCCATATAATGGGGATGCAGAAAGTTAATATAAGGAACCAAAGGAGGAATTATTTTGGGAGGAATAGGATTCTGCCGCGTTTGCTTAAATGGGACTGTTACGGTGGGGGCTCTTCCAGTTATACAAGTTGCGGATGTGTGCGCTGATTTACCAATAACTAACGGTGTAGTTACGATCGATGTCGCCTCCATACTTGCTACCTTTTTCCCACAAATTCCGCAAGCAGTAATAGATCAATTAAGGGATGCGATCGGTCTATTTACCCGTACCTGCCCATTTGCCGATATCATCGTGGATGAAGATATAGTGGGGGTAGTATCCGTTGATTTAACAGTAAGCTCTGAATAGTGACTCCAAACAGATCTTCTTTTATCTATTCACCTCTTCAAGAGGTGATTTTTTTTAAGAGGTGAGGGCGATATGAACTTGTTTCAGAAACCGCATCCCAACATAGGTATATGTGTTTCTAACGATAAACCATGCCTAGCAGGAATTGTAAAAAAGAGATTGGAGAAATATCCCAATGATGCCAGCCTCATTAAATTCCAAATCAAGGATATGAACTTTAATAATTTGCGTGTAAAAGGCCACCATTTCCGAAAAAAAAAGGGGGTAATAAATGAGGATCAAGGTTTTTTCCCCTTACCTGATGCAATTTACCTCCAATGCCACGTTGAACTCGAAGTCATTAAAAAATTAGAGCGTGTTATAGGAAGGAAGGTTTTTAATAATCTCATTTTTGATAAATGGAAGGGATGGGATATCCTTTCAAAGGATGTCGCGCTTCGCGATCACCTCCCTGCTACGCAAAGATTATTCAATAAAACAGATTTTCCCATATTTTTAAACAGTCACCGGGATATTTTTATTAAACCCATGTCCTCTTTGCGCGGGCATAGCAGTCAAGGCATTTTTAGGGTTCAGCTGCAGAAGGATGGAAGTATTCAAATGTTCTATCGGCAAGGATCAGAAATGAGAAATCAGCAATTTCAATCCTTCCTGGAAGTGCAGGATCAATTTTTCATCCCTAATAAATATATTCTGCAGAAAGGCATTCAAACTGTAAAATGCGGTGGAAAAGCGACTGATATACGGCTTAATATGAGTAAGAACAGACTAGGCAAATGGGAAGTTTCAAATTTGCTGTTCCGGATTGCATCGAATTCCAGCCATATCATACCAGAAGATGTTATGGTTTTCCCCATAAATGATTTAAGGAAGGCATACCCCGATTTTAAGATAAGCGAAATGTCCATCTCTAACATAGGTTATAGGATTTGTTACATTTTTGATAAACTGGGATATCATATGGGTGATCTGGGGATTGATTTAGGTGTAGATGAAAACGGCCATGTGTGGATTTTTGAAGTAAACCCGCTCCCCTTTCCTTTTACGTTGAATCCCCCGCAACAGGACCATTCATGGATTAGGCCTCTAGAATACGCTTTATATCTTGCTTCGAAATAAAAGGGTCATCACCTATTTAGTTTGTCATCGTTAATTTCATGGATCATCCTCCCTTTAAGGTTCCCTAATTAGATTTAGAACGAATTTTCATAATAAATCATAAAAAATGCAGCTGTTTCCTCCTAGGAGGCTAGCTGCATTTTTGCTTATCTCTGTCAACACAAATTCCGCCAATATCCGACTACTTAGGCTATCTATCCAGTACATTTCCTCTAGAAGTGAATACACTGTCGTTAGTTAAAGATCATACGAAGCAAGCAACTGCGAAATGAATGATAAGGAAAGGAGAAGAAGGAATGCCGACAGTATCCTTTAACTTTACGGGCTCCCTGCAATCCTTTATTGTCCCGGCAAATGTGTTTCTAGTGACTATCCGAGCAGTAGGGGCACGAGGTGGAAACTTCATCAATCCTGATGGAAGTATTACTGCAGGAGGGTTTGGTGCTTCAATACAAGGGGATTTTTCCGTCACGCCTGGCGAGGTGCTGACCATCTTGGCAGGAGGAATGGGTGGCGATAATAACACCTCTGGTGCCGGCGGCGGTGGCGGCTCCTTTGTTTGGCGCGGAAGCGGTATCGCAGCTCTAAATGCGGCCACCCTCCTTGTTGCCGCTGGCGGCGGTGGCGGCGCTGGTGGAGGTGTTGGCGGCATCGCTGGAGGAAATGGGCAAATAGCCGACGTGGCAGGTAATGGCAGTAGTGGTACTGCCGCTAATGCAGGTTTAGGTGGCACTGGCGGTACTGCTCTTGCTGGCGGTACAGGTGGTGCGGCTGGTGTCGTTGGTGCTGATGCTGGTACTAATGGTACTGTAGGCTTGGATGGTGGCGGCGGTGGCGGTGGCGGCGGCGGCTCCGAGTTCGATGGTGGCGGCGGCGGCGGTGCGGGCCTAAGCGGCAATGGCGGACGTGGCGGTGATGCTGGTGCTGGCAGTCCCGGAACTACGGGTGGTAATGGCGGGTTAGCAATCATCGCTGGTGGAACGGGCGGTGCGGGTGGTATAGGAGCCGCCGGTCTTCTTGGTCCTGGCGGCAATGGTACTGCCGGTGGCTTTGGCGGCGGCGGCGGGGCCGGCGGCGACGGTAATGTAGATGATGATGGCGGCGGCGGCGGCGGCGGCGGTTTTTCCGGTGGCGGCGGTGGCGGGGCCGGTGGCGATGGCGGGGCTGGCGGCGGCGGCGGCGGCGGCGGTTCTTTCAATGCTGGCCTATTCCAAGAGAATATGGCAGGCGTAGGAATGGGGATCGGCTTTGTCGAGATTACCTTTACCCCCGAACCGCCGCCTACTCCACAGCCAACACCGACAATCGCTCCTGAGCCCTTCCAACCGGAATGCATCCGCACACAAAAAGTATTTGACTGGGTCTATTTGGCCAATCGCTATCAAAATAAGATCCAGCTTTCCGAAGCTTGCCGGCCGGTCATTGAAGAGCGACTGTCCTTAGGACATCGGCTGCAGGCCAGATGCGCAACCGATCCGGACCAATTCTTGCCCATCTTTCCGCTTCTGCCAAAGCCCCAACCTACTCCCACTCCGATCATTTGCCCAGGGGCCCGCTGCGATTTCGAAACGGATGCAGCCAGTCCTGTACGATGCATAGCTCCGGATGGAACTGCCGTGACCTTATATGCCATTCCGTTCCTATTCACCGTTTGCGTGAGAGTGGACTTAGTTGATACCGATGCTGATGATGAAGTAATTTGCACCGAAAATGTGTTTGTCCAGTTCGATGAAGAAGTGGCTTTGTGCTGGGAGAGGGGGCTCAACATTCAATGCCGCATTCTTGACGTCATCTGTAACGCTTCTTTCCGACAGTTGGGGGCCTTCGCTGAACCTGGCATTTTTCTTACCGTCAATGTATGTAAGGAAATCCAAGTGGAAGCCGAAGTGAAGCTGGAATTGCTGGCGCGCTTCTGCCAGCCTCGCGGGCCTGTAGAGTGTGAGGTATCTACGTTCATGGACATTTGCCCACCACTTCCAAGCAACCTTTTCCCAGCTCAATGTCCGAGTATTTTTCCTGGTTCGCTTTAATTAGCTTGAATAAAAATGACAAGGAACGCTGTTGACTAGCGTTCCTTTTGTTAATTATCTTGCAAAAGGGAGCAGTTATCAGTGTTCCTTTTTATTTCTTGAACGTCACCCACCCTTCATACAAATCCGGTTCCAACTCCTTGAGATGGCTGAAAAAAATCTTGCGATTCGTGGTTCCAAGACTCTTCAGCAATTTATGGGGATAAGGATAAGGATAGGGGTTTTTCCGGCCAACCATCCGAGCCACATCAATAACCCTTAAACAGCCATCCGCTTGGATAAATATATGCTTTGCATGGTGATCCACTCTTTCATACTGAATGTCTTTAAAAACGTTCAGCATTTGAAGCAAACTCCTGGAAATATCCATGGATAGCTTATTTTTCTTTAGGAATTTTTTCAATGTATTGCCTTGAATTCTCTCCATCACAATATAGTTCGGCCCTTTAAGGAAAACCCTTGGAAAAAGAGGGAAAGGCTGTCCGCGCCATAATGCTTCATATTCCCTATCACAATCCTTTTCCCGGGCGTAAACCTTGACGCACTTATCATCTGCAAGTTGGAAAACTGCGCCTTGCCTGCCCCTTCCCATCATGGGGAAGGGGCAGGCTTTTGTGACTTTGACATCCGCATGTTTTCTGTGCTGAACACGCAGCCTTTTTATTTCTTCAATAACCTGGAAATCAAGATTCGATATCATAGTCCCTCCTTGGTTCCCCTGTTTTTGAAGCGCTTTTTGGGTTTTATCGAATAGTGTTTTCTCATATAGTGTTTGATGAAATATTTTGCCATCTGCTCAGGAAGCCGTTTCTTCGCTTCTATTAAATGGAGAAACAGTCCTTCCTTCTCTTCCTTTGAGACCTCCCAATCATCGGGCACGGAATCAATAACTGAGAATATGGCATGATCAGACAAGGTTAATATCTTATAGATGGACAGAAATAGTTCTTCAGGATCCTCCATCAGTTTGAAGCACCATTTATGAACGAATCGGTCCAGGACTTTTTTGCTCGACCCTTTCAAAGTTTCCGCAGTCCACTTGAAACCTCCCGGAAAGCAATTGGCATGATCAATGATATAAACCTGTCGTGGACTGTAAGGAAAGCAGTCCAGCAGAATATTGTTTTTTCCCCGGTCCGTATTGCTTACCCAGTGATCAAAGGCAATTAAGCTCATGAGCTGGCGAACGTTAGCAATTTCACTTTTCAAGGGGGAAAATTCCTCCGAAAGTCCCCTGCAGTTGTCCAAATACAAACTGGCAAACTGATTTCCCGGTTCAAATTGGCGTTGATGGAGTTTCTTGTTTTCTCGGATGAAATCTTCCGGTATGACTGCAATCTTGAAGGGGACAACCGGAAGATCCAGCAATTGGGCCAAATGGCCGACTACGAGTTCGTTTACAAGCACTCTTGTTCCTTGGCGGTTATTCTTGAATTTGACAACATATTCAAACCCGTCATTAAAAAGAATGAGCTGGGGCCGGGATTTTCCGGTAAGCGATTTTACGAATCTCACCGGGTAAAGCTTCTGTTCCATAACTCCACCTCTCCTGAACACGGATCATGTTTCGTGCGGTTTTCAGAATGCTCCATTTATCCTTTCTATTGATGATTACAAGAAATGCCGTTTCGAATGAAAAGGTTCCGTTCTACCGAACCTTTTCTCTATCCTATGATAAGTGTTATGGATAATTGGTGCTTGCTGGTATTTGATTTGCCCCGTTGACCTAACAATATTCTTGTCGGGCTCAACCATCTGTTCCGGCTGTACATGCAAATCGTTTGCCCGCAGTACCTTGTCGTCCGTTGCTATGGCTCTGGAATCTGTTCTATTAGAAGCTTCTCCCACCATATCGCGTAAAATCTGAAGATATTGTTCGGCGCAGACTTCGATTGCAAACCTGGTTTTTACTTCATTCAAGGCGTTCTTCCTGATTTCTTCCCGAAGCTGATGATTATTCAGCATATTATTCAAATGCTTCAAGGCTTTCATTAAGGAGGCCGGCCGATAGAGCTTGCCCGTCCGATCATGTTCAATTAACTCCGGAAGGGAGGATACGCCTGGTGCCACGACAGGACATCCGCATGCCATGGACTCTATGAAGGTATTCCCGAAGGATTCCATGAGTGTAGTAGACAGTGTGCAACCGCCTGAATGGGCTATCTGGCTGTAGATCATAGGCATCTTCTGATAAGGGACTACAGGAAACCAACGAACATAATCCTTCAATTTATACTCTTTTATTTGTTTGGAGAAAAGATCTCTTTCTCTGCTTGCCTTGCCTCCAATTACCCAAAACTGTATATCTTTTCTGATCTGTACCATATGCCTGGCGATCTCAAGAAGAAATCTCCAGTTTTTCCGTACATCCAAACGTCCGATCCAGCCGATAATTTTTTTGTTTTGGGGCATTAAAGCGTCAGCTCTTTCCATTTCTCTACCGCTCAGAATGGGTTTGAAAGAATCGGTATCTATCGGATTATATATAATTCTAATCGGTACTCTTTTATTTAAAATAGAAGTGACTACTCTTTTTTGGTAGATAGAGGGAACAACAATAGCATCCGGATTTAGTCCTTTGAAATCCTGCAAGTGGGGAGCAATTTTCTCTTTGTCCGGCGACCTTGCTTCAATGATTAATTTTCCATTGAACTTCGCCTTTTTGATTAAGGGATAAACCTCTGAAGAATCTACTACGACTATGAGGTCATATCGGTTTTTTTTGAGGATCTTGATAATTTGATTCGGATCCTGCGTAAGGTATATTCGGGCAACATCCTGCAGCATATGAAGTCCGCCTTTGTCGTGAAGATAAAGAAAATCGGTTGTCACGCCATTTTGGGAAAAATGAATCGCACGGTTTCGCCATCCGGCATTAACCCCTCCCACCGTCAAAAGCTTCCATATGACTAATATTTTCACGAAGAGGCCTCCTCCCCGACGGTAATCTTCCTTATAATTTATGATCCTTGTATCGATAATGATTGGACTTTCTCCCCGCTCTAATGGATATACTTTTTTTAATTTGTGTAATTTAATCAGGTCAATCATACTAGCAGATTGGCTTCTCTATGAATAGTGTTATATAAAGATGATAGAAATGATAGAACAACAATACGGTCCAAGGAGCGTGAATACAAAATGGGTTGCTTTTGTTCCCAATGGAGAGCTGCTTCCAAAAAAGCAAAAAAAAATAAGACAGTAATCAATAGCGTCTCATACTACTGCTGTCGCCCTACCAGGGCAGGACAATCAGAATGTCTTTGCAAACCGAAGTGCAGTCCGAACGAAACCAAGGGGCCAGAATGCAGCAAAAATGGCAGCAGAATTTCTCTTAACATTGTGTAGAGTAAAAAAAGCCAACACTTCAGAGTATTGGCTGCCTCTTTTAGAAAGGAATTCTAAACTTCTGCATATACCAGTCGTCATCATACTTTCTGCGCGTTATATACTCCTCCCGCTGCTTCATTACCCCGTCGGCCAGTACGGAGGCAACGATTTGCTCCGGATCTGCATGTTTGATCATTTTTTTGCTTTTTTCGATTCTCTCATCGTTAAAATGACTGTAAGCCATGCGCATCATGTTGTAATAAAAATGCTCATAACTGACGGTATAGGGGTGCGCCTGCCTAAACAAATGAAGGATCTTAACGGTTGGCTGCGCATAGCAACGGTAACCGAATAGCCACATTTTAATGGAAATCTCCACATCTTCGTAGCCCCAAACCTGGAACTCCTGATCAAATCCTCCAATATCGGAGAAAACGCTTTTGGATACGGCATAACATCCGCCTGGAAGCACAGCAGACGGAACGAATCTTTTCCAGACATTCCATTGGACACCCAATTTTTGATTCAGCGTCTGGCCGTACCCAATAATTTGCGGAGAATTGGTAGAAGCGATCCCTGGAGTCGTGCCATCGGCCAACCCTTTCTGGATCGGCTCTATCAAGCGGTCTAGCCAAAAATCTTCGAAGAATAAATGAGCGTCACAGAAGATAAGATAATCCCCCTTGGCATGCTCGGCTCCTAAATTTTTGGCCTTAGCTAATCCTACTCCTTCTGTCCTGAGTCTTCTGATCGGCTTACTGCACTCGTAAGTGTCGATAAAATCGCAGCTCTGATCCGTGGAACCATCGTCAACAACTATCATTTCAAATGGATGATTCGTTTTTGCGCGGAGGGCAGATTCAATTGTCGTCCGAACATACTTCCCTTCATTCTTAGCCGGGAAAATCAAGGTTATAAGAGAGGGACTTTGCCCCATACGTTCACTCCTTCCCTAGTTCTCTGAAGCGCTTGGCGGCCTCTTCCTTCATGTTACGCAAAGCGGCTTTATCAATTGCCCTGCTGAGATTCTGTTCATGCCAGCGATACTGAATCAGCGCTTCCGGAACGGAACCGAATTGGCAATGCGCAAGCAGCCTTAGCCACATGTCATAGTCTTGATGCCGACGATAGCTTTCATTGAAGTACCCGGCCCTTGAAAACAGCTCTCTCCTAACCATAACTGTAGAGCAAACAATATGATTGGACCTGAGAAGTTCCCGAATCTGCTGCTCATGGGAGTGGAATGGCTTGGGAATATACCGATACCAGAATTGATTGTTTTTTTTTGTGACAGTTGCCCCTGCATGCACTAGGCCAACCTTTGGCACTCGTCTGAAAACCTGCAGCTGGCGCTCCAATTTGGAAGGATAGAACTTGTCATCGGAGTCTAGAAAACAAACAAATTTTCCGGTTGCCTTATGCAATCCATGGTTTCTTGCGACGGAAGGACCAGCATTCGTTTGCTCAATTACGAGGATTTTTTCCTTATATCCATTCAAGACTTCTTTTGTACCATCCGTCGATCCATCATTTATAACTATGATTTCAGTGTTGCGATGTGACTGGGCAAGTACGCTGTCGATCGTCTCCGCAATGAACTTTTCATGATTATAAACCGGTATGATGACACTGACTGTCTCCATCAAACTTCCTCCCTCCTCATTTTTATTCTATGTTTATGCTCTTGCCTAGTGCCTATGTTTTTCGGCCAATCCGATTTTGAGGGCAAAAGAAGCACCACGGATTTCCCGTGGCGTTAGGCTGCCATATATATGACATTTCGATCAGACGACATGAAAAGGAATAGGAGTCACCTGTTTTTCTATAATCCGGTATATTCCGATTTCCGGGACTCCTTTAGCCAGGGAAACAATGATATAGGCTGTTTCCGGATAATTGGCGAATTCGATATCCCGGCTGGAAGGAACCGGTGGAGCCGTTGGGTGAGAATGATAAATTCCGACCAACCGTTCCCCTTTCTCCTCGATTTGCTGGAATACCCGGCGAATCTGCTCCATATCCATTGCAAAGGATGTTGGGCTATTCTCAACGTTTTCCATCATCCATATCGTTTCTGCATTTCCGCCGCTCCCTGACAGCAGGCCGCACGCTTCTAGCGGCCGTTCGCTTTGGCAATGCGCAATCATCTCATTCCAGACGTTATGTTCAATAAAAAACAACCTGCCATTATCCTTGCTATTTTGCTCTTCCACAGCATCCGACTCTTGTCGTTTTGGACTGCAGCGTTGAGCCGGGACGAAATATGCTCTTTAATTCATTGGGGTTTGTTGTACTTGTCACTTGACTAATCATTTGATTTCTTTTTGTTCGCTTGGAATCTACCTTATAGATTTTGGGTTGCGGATCATTTGCCATTATATCCTTCTCCTTTCTGGGTTCAACTTATATTATCTTTATTCCTTTGCCTTCTTGATCGACACATTGGGGAACCAGATTGGGCCTAATTCCTTTTGTCTTTTTTGCTCCTGTCAATGGCAGGCTGGAAGGGAGCCAGATGCTGCCGCAGAAATGGATGTTTTGATATCTCGTTTTCTTCCGATGGCTCTTTCTCCTGGCTTATCTCAGGATGGATTGCATTCTGAGGGGTGTTTTCTTCGAGAGTGGGGACTTTTTTTTGATTGCTTGTACTTGCGTGGCTATTTTCCTGGTAAGGAGGCTTATTCATTAATTTAAAGAATGAAGGAAACTCTTCCCCCTTTACACTAGGGTGAATGAAGTGCTTGGGTTCGCCTCGATGGGCAATAGGGGCACGCATCGCTTGAACAACTCTATATGATGCTTTTTCATGCTCGAATACCTGATCTTTTCCATTTTTGTTTTCTTGATGATTTTGAACCTCTTTCTCGGTCATTTCATCCTTCTGAGTCAAGGCTTGTCGATATTCCGCTTCTTTAACCAGGTAGGTCAAAAGCGCTTGTTCCTGCTGGGCTAGGGCTTGCCGGTATTCTATTTCCTTGGCTTGGAGACTTACAATCGCTTCTTCCTTCTGAGCTAAGGCCTCGCGGTATTTCATTTCCTTTATTCGGAAGCTGGAAATCGCTTCTTCCTTCTGGCCGAGAGCTTGCCGATACTCCTTTTCTTTTGTATGAAGAAAGGAAATAGCTTCCTCTTTCTGTGCCAATGCTTGCTTGTATTCCATCTCTTTCGATTCGAAACTTGCAATAATCTCTTCTTTTTGTGCAATGGCTTCCTGGTATTCAGTCTCCTTCAATTGATTCTGTTCCATCGCTTTCTCCTTTTCCTCCAGGATTCGCCGATACTCATTCTCCATGACTTCGTACCTTGTAATCATCTCTTCCTTTTCGGTTAATGCTTGTTGTAACCCTTTTATTTGCATTTGAAAATCTGAAATTGTTTTTTGCTTTTCAAACAGTTCTTGCTGATTTTCCAGTTTCTTTTCATTCAGGAATCTTAACTCTTGTTCCTTTTCCGTCAACTCCTGCTGGGTTACCTGAACCCGCTTTTGCAGGCTCGAGATTTCGTTTGTTTTCAGGTCTAAGGCTGCCTTGGATTCCGAAGCCTTAACCTCCAGGGTTGCCATTGCTTCTTCACTTTCTGCCAATGCTTGCTGGAACTCCTGGATCCGCTTTTGCAGACTCAAGATTTCCTCCGTTTTCGCGACTAGAGCTGTATGGGATTCTGAAGCCATAACTTCTAGGGTTGCCATTGTTTCTTCATTTTCTGCCAATACCTGCTGGAACTCCTGGATTCGTTCTTTATGACTCAAGATTTCCTCTGTTTTCAGGTCTAAGGCTGCTTGGGATTCCGAAGTCTTAACCTCGAGGGTTGCCATTGCTTCTTCCTTTTCCTTCAAAACCTGCTGGCACTCCTGGATTCTCTTTTGAAGACTCAAGATTTCCTCCGTTTTCGCAACTAGAGCTGCCCGGGATTCTAAAGCCATAACCTCGAGGGTTGCCATTGATTCTTCATTTTCTGCCAATACCTGCTGGAACTCCTGAATTCGTTCTTCAAGACTCGAGATTTCCTTCGTTTTCAGATCTAAGGCTGCCTGGGATTCTGACGCCTTAACCTCAAGGGTTGCCATTGCTTCTTCCTTTTCAGCCAATACCTGCTGGCGCTCCTGAATACGTTCTTGAAGACTCGAGATTTCTTCTGTTTTCAAGTCTAAAGCTAACTGGGATTCTAACGCATTTGCCTTTAGGGCTACTATCTCTTCTTCCTTTTCCAGCAATGCTTGCTGGAACTCCTGGATCCGCTTATGAAGACTCGAGATTTCCTTCGTTTTCAGATCTAAGGCTGCCTGGGATTCTGACGCCTTAACCTCAAGGATTGCCATTGCTTCTTCCTTTTCCTTCAAAACCTGCTGGGACTCCGATTCCTTAACCTCCAGCATTGCTACTTCCTCTTCCTTTTCCAGCAATGCTTGCTGGAACTCCCGGATCCGCTTATTAAGACTCGAGTTTTCCTTCGTTTTCAGGTCTAAGGCTGCCTGGGATTCTGACGCCTTAACCTCAAGGGTTGCCATTGCTTCTTCCTTTTCAGCCAATACCTGCTGGCACTCCTGAATTCGTTCCTGAAGACTTAAGATTGCTTCTTCCTTTCGGGCTAGATCTCCACGATAACATGAAATCTCTTTACGCTGCTGGGCCAAGACTTCCCGGGACTCCGACTCCTTTGCGTCCAGCATTGCTACTTCCTCTTCCTTTTCCAGCAATGCTTGCCGGAACTCCTGGATCCGCTTTTGAAGACTCGAGTTTTCCTCCGTTTTCGCGTCTAAGGCTGCCTGGGATTCTGACGCATTTGCCTTTAGGGCTGCTATCGCTTCTTCCTTTTCAGCCAATACCTGCTGGGACTCCTGGATCCGTTTTTGAAGACTTAAGATTTCTTCTTCCTTTCGGGCTAGATCTCCGCGATAACCTGAAATTTCTTTACGCTGCTGGGCCAAGTCTTCCTGGAACTCCGATTCCATAACCTCCAGCATCGCTACTTCCTCTTCCTTTTCCAGCAATGCTTGCTGGAACTCCTGGATCCGCTTTTGAAGACTCG
>NZ_JBEGDL010000017.1:0-105825 GCF_040813775.1 Ammoniphilus soli | reverse complement strand
AAAAACCACATTTTATTACAATTATTTTTTCAGTGCTGTTAGCTTGATGGGCATGGGGTAGTACCAAGATTTTTGACAAAACATACGCTAAGACATTTTCTGGAAACGAAAAACCGGTTTTTCCTACGCTAATGAAGGAAGAACCGGTTTTATAGTTTATTAAGCTATAGATCCTCGATAGCACGGGGACGGAATTGGCATGTCCCTTGATTCGTTGCTGCGGTAACGGGGGCTAATTTAATAACAATAACCATGGTAAATCGAAACTTCCACAGTTTGGAACCGTATTAAACAGAAAGTAGATTGAGGAGGATAGAACTTAATGTCAAATGGGACAAAAAGGTTCTTTAAGATATTTGCTAAGAACATTAAAGAATCAAAAGAGTGTATAACTGACAGGTATGTAATTTTGGTTGTGATTGAACTACCATGAAAATAAAATTCTCTAACTCCGAAAAAAGACAAAACCAAAGAGGACCCGTCTCATTCGTTTAAAAAAATGGAGAGAGCCTCAATTCATTGATCTATGGATTGGATGGACTGGATTAAGAACCAGTATGGACAGTTCGGTATATTTTCATTCTCTGTGGTGCAGCGCTGGTTTTGCGCTGCATGGATGGCTAACGGGATTCAATAATTCAATACAAAGTGGCAATCCAGACGTTATTTTCATCGTTCTGGATTGCCACTTTGTTGTTTACCGGGGCTTAGTCTAAAACATTACTTTCATTTGAAGTAGCCCCCATATTCACTATGGAACTAATCCTTTTTATTTGTAAAGGTGGTATTTATTTTACAAATATTTATTAAATAAATTTTATACCTTTACAAACAGCAAATCTAGCGTTTTTTATCGTGTTAAAAAGGTATACCTTTACAAATGGTTTAGGGAAGATTTTGTTTTGAGATCTCGTACGCACGGGTTTCTGATGTAAGTCAAAAATATAGATCGGCACTTTCATCTTATAGAAATGCAATTAGGGAAAGAGTTTGAATGTGATCAATATTAAGCTATGAAGTGGATCATTGGTAAAGGGGATTGCTATATGTAGATACCCTAGACCGTTAGGACGGATTATAATGTAATCATTTGTTTGAAATGTCGTTCATGGATACTCATCATTCTCACCTTTCGTGAAGATATTTTTGTTTAGATCATAGAATTTTGCACATAACAATTTAGTCGATTTTTTTCACCTGTTAAACTAGTCATAGATAGTTTGAACGTATTTTCAAGAATATTTAATCAATTTTACATTTGTAGTATAGTCCAATACGATATAACGGACGAAATGTTCCATGTTTTTGGAGCAAAATCGGACAAATCCATTGTCCCCCGATACAATTCAGAGGTCCGATACCAATTTTTCCGTCTCTTTGGTCCAATACTCGCCTTGCTTTCATCTCAAAACAGGGATCTCAGAGGTGACATCGAAAGTAGGGAAGCTTGGTGGGTTTGAACGGCGATCCGAATCATACATAACACTTTAATCCCAACGAATGCGGTAATATTAGATTTTGATCCATCTGAAAACAGAGAACGAAGGATTTGCTGGGTTGTTTAAGAATCAAATCGATCAGTCCATTTCTGTTTGGTAAAATCCCAGGATCAGGCTGTGCTATCAGCCCTCATACGACAGAACGTATAGCTATCCTGTTAGAAAAAGATAACTAACCTGACTGGGTCTAGTTGTCTTTTTTTGTTGGCGTTACAATTAGGTAGCCAAATAGAGACTTAATTACTTAATAACATTATGAAAGTAAGCCCGGGATTACTGTAAATAAAGACAAGTTGTTTAAAATTGAGCAGACTACTATTACGGAAAAATCACATGAATGAGAGTTGTAATGAATGGGTTAAAAAAAATTTTCGAAACAAATTATCACATAGCGGATTAGCTTGTTTTTAATTGAAAAAATTATGTGATAATATCATTTTAGATCAAGAAAAAACGCTTTCATAAAGTATGAAATATTCGCTGTAATTGGAGGGAATATATGGATAATTTTAAAGTGATTATGTTAGGTACTGGTGCACCACGTCCGAATATATTAAGATCTCAATCTGCACACGTACTCTTTCTTAATGAATTGAAAGTTCTTGTTGATTGTGGAGATGGCACTACGCAGCAATTAATGAAATCAGGCATTGAACCAGAAGAAATAAAACATGTTTGGTTTACTCATCTTCATTCTGATCATGTGATGGGATATGCTTCATTTTTACTTGGAGGTTGGGCTTCAGGCCGTCGGGAATTAACGATAGTTGGTCCGGAAGGAACGAGAGACTTTCATAAAAAAACAATAGACTTATATAAGGAAGATATTGATTATCGGGTTTCTATTGGTATTTCACCAGCTGGATTATTAGATAATGTAAATATTATTGAAGTGAAGGATACTGGACGAATAGAATGTGACATCCCTGCAACCGTAACGACGACTCCAGTCATTCATAATGTTCCGACTTTTGCTTACCGGTTTGATTTCAACGGACATTCTATAGTCTTTTCTGGAGATACGATACCATCTCCAAAGCTTGTAGAACTGGCAAGGGGAGCAGATGTTCTGATTCAAGATGCTTGTTTAGTTTTTCCGAAAGGAAGAGAAGGAGACCCGGAATTTAAAAAGGTATATGAAAATTTGAAAAAGGAGCACTGTTCACCAGCTCAAGCAGCAATAATAGCAAAGGAAGCAGAGGTTAAAAAGTTGGTTATGACCCATTTTATGAGAGGAACCGATATTCAGAACGTGATACAAGATGCATCGAAACATTTTGATGGGGAAGTTATTGCGGCAAGTGACCTTCAAACAATTGAAATTATTCAAGAATGAGGAGGATATAGATTGAAACTCTTAAATAAGGTAGCCATTATTACAGGGGCAGGTTCTGGGATAGGGAAAGCAACCAGTTTATTATTTGCAAAGCAGGGAGCAAAGGTTATCATCGCTGATTTAGACGAAAAAAATGGCCTAGCAACGAAAGAAGAAATTGAGCAACAAGGTGGTGAGGCTCTATTTATTGCGACAGATGTGAGTGAAGAATCGGATATAATCAACTTGATAGCTCAAACGATTGAGCAATACGGAAAGATTGACGTGCTTTTCAACAATGCAGGCGTAACAACTGCTTTTCAAAATGCTGAAAATGTGACTATGGATACCATTGATCGGATACTTTCAATTAATGTCAAAGGATCTTTTTTAGCGGCTAAACATGCGATACCATATATGAAAGAACAAAAAGACGGAGTTATTCTGTTCACGTCCTCGATGACAGGAGTGAGACCCGTGCCCGGTTCTAATATTTATGCTGTAAGTAAAGGGGCGCTGGTTACAATGACGAAAGCATTAGCTATCGAGTTGGCTCCATTTAATATAAGAGTGAATGCAATTTGTCCGGCAGTTGTAGATACCCCGATGCTAGAGGAAATTATACTTGGTGAAGATAAAATAGAAGGAATTGCATCTTTTATTAATAATATTCCTTTGAAAAGACTAGTTACAACAGATGAAATCGCCAATTCCGCCCTCTATCTAGTGTCAAAAGAAGCAGAGATGATTACTGGATCGGCATTGCAGCTGGATGGAGGAAAAGGCTTATAACCATACGTTTTAAAGCACTAATATAATATTTGATTTCAAATAATAGTATCAAATTACTAGATATGTAGAAGGGGGTTGTCAATAATGGAGATAAATTTAATTGATACCACGTTTAGGGACGGGTCTCAAAGTTTGTGGGCATCAGGCATGCGAACAGGTATGATGGAATCGGTTGCGGATGATATGGATCGTGCCGGCTATGGAGCGGTTGAAGTACCGGTTATCCCCATATTTTTCAAAAAATTTGTACGAGATTTAAAAGAAGATCCGTGGGAAATGGCACGTATGTTGGGGGAAAAGATGCCAAATACAATTAAAGGTTGTATGGGAGGTCCCTTTATCCAACCATTTGAACTGGCATCATCTGAACCGTCTGTTGTGAAGTTGTTTTTTGAACGTCTTATTGCCACTGGGGCATTAAACCGAATTCAAATCATGGCCAATATTTTTGGGAGACTGGATAAATCTTTTCCTTGGTATATTCCGTTTTTACGAAATCAGGGTGTCGAAATTGCATTGGCTTTATCTTACACGATTTCTCCGAGACACACCGATGATTACTATGCTGAAAAAACGCGAGAACTTGCAGCGATGAAACCCAATGTGATTTATCTAAAAGACCAGGGTGGTTTGTTGACAATAGACCGAATTCGGACCTTGCTGCCAATTATTTTAAACAACGCCAACAATATTCCGGTAGAAGTACATTCACATTGTACAACCGGACTTGCCGAAAGTGTTTATATGGAAGCTTTAAAACTTGGAGCGAGAACCCTTCATACGGCTATTCCTCCATTAGCGGATGGATCATCACAACCTTCTGTATTCAGTACGATTCAAAATGCAAAATATCATGGTTACACCAGTAATCTTGATATAGAAAGAGTGAAAAAAGTATCTGAACGGCTTTTTGAGATGGGTAAAGAAGAGAAAATGCCTGTCGGTGCTCCATTACAATATGATTATTCACAATATATTTACCAGATTCCAGGGGGGGTTATTTCAAATTTAAAACATCAACTAAAACAGCTAAATTTAGAAGAACGTCTTGATGAAGTGTTAGAGGAAACTGTACGCGTTCGTCAAGAACTTGGCTATCCGGTTATGATTACCCCGTATTCACAATTTGTTGTCAGTCAGTCAGCACTTAATGTAGCAACAGGAGAACGATATCAGATTATTATTGATGAACTCATTCAATTTGCCCAGGGAACTTTCAGCGAAGATTCCGGCTATACTTGGATGGATCAAAATTTGAGAGATCGTATTTTAAGCCTTCCAAGGGCAAAAGAATTACAAATTCATCAAGACAAAGATACACCGATTCATAAAATCAAAGAACAGTTTGGTGGACCTCATTTGTCAGATGAAGAATTTTTACTCCGTTATATTATGAAAGGGACACAGGAGATTGAAGCGATGCGTATGGCCGGCCCTTATAAAAAATATTTCTCTGCTTCTATGCCAATCTTAAATCTTTTGGACAAGTTGGGTAAGTCGAAAGTTACACACGTGGAAATTAAGAGTCAAGATAGTTTATTAGTCCTGAAGAGAAAAACACATATCTAATTTTTGAATAATTGTTTTGTTTATTAGCCTATGGTCTTAAGCCATACTAAATTGCTAGAAAAGGGAAGTGGAAAATGAATAAATTCCGTGCATTTGTTTTGGATTTAGTGAATGGTAATAGACAAATGGATATTAAACAGTTTTCAAACAATGATTTTCCCGATGATGAGGTTACGATTCGTGTAGCTTATTCTAGTGTGAATTTTAAAGATGCACTGGTGGCTATACGTAACCAGTTTGTCAAATCTTATCCTATGATACCTGGGATTGATTTGGCAGGAACAGTTATTGGAATCCAAAAATAAATGTTTCAGGAAAGGCGATTCTGTAATTGTTACAGGTTATGAATTAGGAACCTCCCATTATGGTGGTTACAGCGAAATAGCCCGAGTGTCAGCTAATTGGGTAGTTCCATTACCTGATGGCCTAAGTTTAAGGGAAGCAATGATTCTTGGTACAGCCGGATTTACAGCCGCTCTGTCCATTCAACGTTTAGAGGATAATGGCTTACATCCAACACAAGGTCCAGTGCTCGTGACAGGAGCTACTGGTGGTGTCGGCAGTATTTCGGTCGATATTTTATCAAAGAGAGGGTATGAAGTTGTTGCTAGTACAGGTAAAGCTGGTGAGCATGACTATTTAAGGCAATTAGGAGCAACGCACATTATCCATCGTGATGAGATTGTTGATTCGGAACAACAATCGATACGAGAGGAACGTTGGGCTGGAGCTGTTGATACAGTAGGCGGTAAAACCCTTCAATATGTGTTAAGCACGCTCCAATATGGTGGTTCAGTGGCCACATGTGGATTAACCGGAGGAATGGATGTGGTGACTACGGTACGTCCTGCTATTTCAAGGGGGGTGAATTGGCTCGGGATTGATTCGGTATACTGCCCGTTTGAAACGAGAAAAAAAGTATGGAACAGTTTAGGAAAAGAAATGAAGCCTCAAAAATTAAACGAAGATATTGTTAATGAAATTTCATTGGAAGATCTTCCTGAAGTCCTATCCAAAATTTTAGATGGAAAAATACGTGGCCGAACGATTGTTAAAATGTAAGTTGGACGGATTATGATGATCCGGACAAAACGAATCAGCCCGTCGAAACTTAAATTATTTGAATTTATTAAATTTAGATATAATTATTATTGGGAGGGACTTTCTAAATGTTCAGAAATAATTACCGTTGGTTCATAATGAGTTTTATCTCCATCCTAATGGTTATCAATTTTATGGACCGAGTCGTTGTATCTATTGCCACTGGGCCCATAATGAAAGAATTTGGATTCACTAATACACAATGGGGTATAATTTTAAGCGCTTTCTTTTGGGGGTTGGTTCCCTTCTCCCTTATAGCTGGAGTAGGAGCTGACAAGTTTGGGCCCAAAAAGATCTGGGTATGGGGTGTAACGTTATGGTCGGTGTGTACCATGGGAACGGCATGGGCCTGGAATTTTATATCACTCGTGGTTGCGCGAGTTCTTTTCGGTGTTGGAGAAGGACCTACTCTATCAAATGGAATACGAATCATGACCAACTGGATGAGTCCAAAAGAATATGGCAGCGCGACTGGGGTTGCTTTTGGTGGAATATACCTTGGACCAGCTTTTGGTGCTCCGATAATTGTATGGATGATTAGTGAATATGGCTGGCGTATGCCTTTCTATGTAATGGGATTATTAGGTCTGATTTGGGTATTGGGATGGTATAAATGGTTTACAGATCGCCCGGAAAATAATAAGTATGTGAGCAAAGAGGAAAAAGAGTGGATTCTAAAAGAACAAGAGGGAATTGCTTCATCTTCTACGGGAGAACAACAATCTATTAAGCAGTTATTAATGATCCCGAAGGGAGTACGTGGAACCATTATCGCAAATTGGTGGTCGGCATTCTGTTTCGGCTACGCCCTTTACTTTCTTATGACATGGCTTCCCGGTTATTTAAATATGCAACGTGGATTTGACATGAAATCCATGGGATTTGCCCTTATGTTCCCATGGATCGGTGCCGCATTGGGGCTTGTGTTTGGTGGAAGATTTTCAGACTTTCTGTTGAAACGAACGGGAAGTAAACGGATTGCGAGAGCATATCTCACTGCCGGAAGTTTTTTGGTGGTAGCCGTAACTTTGTTTTATGCAGTCAAGGTAGACTCTGCTCTATATGCCATTATCCTTCTTACAGCAGCAGCGATGGTTAACGCTGTTACTGGAGCGCTGGTAGCCCCGGTCGTCGTTGATACAATGCCAGAACAGGCGGGATCACAAGGGGGACTTCTGCAATTGTTCCAAACATTCCCTGGAATATTTGCACCGATTCTTACTGGTTATATCGTTGATTCAACTCAAAGTTTCAATTATGCTTTTTACTTTGCAGCATTTCTAGTTCTAACAGCTACGATTACAAGCTTTGTATTCATCCGGCCACCCCAACAACAGCATGCTGCTGAGAAAGAAAAGGCACTTATCATGACTCACTAAATCAACCAATTTAGCCATGATCGTAAATCGTACAAGGATACTCACGGTTCAGTTTGTACAGCAGGTTTTATTCGTAAAACTGCTGCTTATTGGACCGCGAGTTTCCTTATTTATCTGAAGTATCAACAAAATCGTATTGCATTAGTTTAAGGTTAGGGGGATGATTTTAATGATAATGGAAAAGTTTAGACTTAGTGGAAAGGTGGCTCTTGTCACAGGCGGTGCGAGCGGGATTGGATTAGAATATGCAAAAGCTGTTGCTGAAGCGGGCGCCAATGTTGCTGTTGCAGATATTAATTTGCAACGTGCGGAAGAGGCAGCGAGGGATCTTTCGGAAAAAACCGGGAAGTCCATAATTGCACTACAAGCTGACGTCGCAAACGAATCGGATGTTGAAAAAATGGTGGCCGATACAGTGGATAAATTGGGCAGGCTGGATATATGCTTTGCAAATGCGGGGATTAGTGAAGGTGGATGTTCTTTTGACGAATATTCAAAAGATACTTGGGATCGTGTTATTGGCATTAATTTAACCGGTGTATTTTTAACTAACCGTTCGGCAGCTAAAATAATGATTGCTCAAGGAAGCGGTGGAAGTATTATAAATACTGCTTCAATTTATGGGCATGTTGGGGCTGCTGGAGATACCTGTATAGTCGGATACACCGCTGCGAAGGCAGGGGTTGTCAATATGACCAAAACTCTGGCGGCTGAGCTTGCTCCTTACAATATAAGAGTAAATTCTATCGCACCTGGTTTCATTCGCACCAATATTGCAGGGGGTTTTATGGATCCCGAAACTAATAACCCTAAATATTTATCGCGTCAGGAAAAACTAGCTAACATGACGCTTTTAAAAAGGCTAGGTAATTCAGAAGAATTACAAGGTATTGCTTTATTTTTAGCTTCGGAAGCTTCGTCTTACTGTACGGGTTATTCATATGCCGTTGATGGTGGTTGGCTAGCTGTGTAAGGTACAAGTGGAGCATGGACCGGTGGGTTGACTGTATTAAGGAAACCATGCTTCAATATACATTAAAGATGAACCATCTATTGATCAATTTTTATAGTGGGCATGATGATATGGTAGAGGAGAAGGTGTGAATAAAATTGAGTAATAATACCATCGAGACGGTGCAAAATGCTATGCAAATCTTATGCTTGTTCACTATAGAAAAACGAGAATGGACATTAACGGAGATTGCTCAACAAAAAAACATGAACATTAGCAATACGAAGCGTCTCTTAAAAACTTTAGAAGAGTACGGGTATTTGAAAAAAAGAGAGGGAACCAAAAAATACAGGCTCGGCTTGTCTACCTTGCGATTATCCGGCATTGTCACCGCGACGATGGAAATTCACCGAGAAGCTCAGCCTATTTTAAAAAATTTAGTTGATGAGCTTGGTGAAGCTGTGCATATTGGAATTCTAGAAGGGACAGAGACTGTCTATTTGGACAAAATCGAAAGTATACACCCTGTCCGTTTATCTTCATACACAGGTAAACGAGTTCCGGCGTATTGCACCGGATGCGGAAAAGTGATGCTTGCTTTTAAAGAACAGAAAGTTCAGGCAGGCGTCATTCAATTAATGGAACAGCAAGGTTTTTATCCGTTTGGTTCAAAAACGGTTCGAAATGCGGGGGAATTAAGAGAAAGCCTTGATCAGATTAAAGAGCAGGGTTATGCTGTTTGTGTGGATGAATTGACTGAAGGAATTACCACTATTGCGGCCCCTATTTATGATTATAATGAATCGGTCGCTGCTGCGATCAGTATTACGGGTCCAAGTAAGCGAATCGATATTCCTAAAAGTATAAAATATGTTCTGAAAGCAGGAAAAGAAATTTCGAGAAGGCTAGGTTATATTTATTAATATGAACTACGATAAAAAGACAGAATTACGGGAAATGAAACAAAACAAATTTTCGTCTCTTGAAAACGCATTACGACTATTGGGTCTATTCAGTTTTGAGGAACCGGATTTAAGCTTGAAAGAAATTGCGGAAAGGCTTTCAATTGCTGACAGTACGGCTTACCGCTTGCTATCTACACTTAAAAATGAGGGTTTCATTGCGAAAGATCACATTAATAATAATTATCGGCTAGGTGTTTCCGTACGCGCGCTGGAGTCGGTTGTCATGAAAGACCTGCAGTTATATCAACTATCAACGCCAATTTTGTCTTCACTTGCTAAAAAGGCAAATGCAACCGCTTCACTCTGCATTTTGTATGAAGATGAAACGTTGTATATTAACACTGCAGATTCGGAGAACCCCATTTATGAAGGATTAACGTTCATCGGGAAATCTCAGTCTGTCTTAAGTACAAGTGCTGGGAAAGTGTTGATTGCATATCACACATCTGAAGATATGAAAAACACAATGTATATGTCAAATTTAATAGAAGGTGTCCCAATTGATTCAGTGGAACGACAGCGCATTCAAAAAAATGGATATGCGATCAGTTATAACAACTTTTTCTCCGGTTTAACATCCATTGCGGTACCAGTTAGAAATGAAGCAGGTCAGGTTATAGCAGCGATTGAATTAATTGGCCCCGAACAGCGTATTCAACAATCAGCTATTCATAGATTTGTAGAAATGGTAAGAGAAGCCGGGTTAGAGCTGGAACAAGTCATAAAAAGAAATACTTAAGTAGAATAGGTGTATTTGACACGTTTGAACAATATAAAAATGCCCATAATCCTCAAACTGGGGTTATGGGCATTTTATTTGTCTGGGAGTACAGGGAAGTCGTTTACTAGTCGAGGCTATATCTAAATATTTTTTAAATAAAAAACATAAATTGTCACATAGAGAACTGAACGGTTTTTAAATGACAAAAAATCATGTTATGATCTAATTAAGCAAATGGAAACGCCTACATTGGAGGGGGAGAGCAGATGATCTATGAAAAAATCAAGGAAGAGTTTATTGAGCCAGATGTAGAAGTGGAAAATATTCAAAATGCTAAGTTTCAAAAACAAATGGATTACATCTTTGGGAAATCGCCATTTTATCGTAAGAAATTTCAAGAGGCTGGGATTGTAAGAGGTGATATCAAACAATTAGCTGATTTAGGGAAATTGCCCTTTACCTATAAGGATGAAATTAGAGAAAGTCAAAATACACTGCCGCCGCTAGGATTACATGCCGTTGCTGAGATGAAGGATATAATTCGAGTTCATTCTTCTTCTGGGACGACAGGTCGACCCACTTACGTAGGGATTACAAAACATGATTATGATGTATGGACAGAAATGCTGGCAAGAGTTGCTTATACACATGGCATAAGAAAAGAGAGTAAAGTTGTTTTTGCCATGGGGCTTTCCTTCTTTGTTGGAAGCTCATTCAAGGATGGAATTGAAAGATTGGGTGCGACTTTCATTCCTATCGGAACAGGTGCCTCTGATCGGGTCATCAGAAGTATCATCGATTTCAAGGCAGATGCTTTGTTTTGTACGCCTTCCTATGCCACTTATTTAGCTGAATTTGTCAGAAAGAATTACCATATGGAGCCTTCTGACTTGGGGATTAAATTAATGTCTGTAGGTGGAGAGCCTGGAGGTGGGCTACCCGAAGTTCGAAAAAAAATTGAACAGGATTGGGGCTGCAAAGTAGTAGAAGCCATGGGCAATGCGGATATGGCTCCTGTGATGTTCGGTGAATGCCAAGAGCAAAATGGAATGCACTTCATCGGATCTGATTACGTCATTTGTGAAATTATTGATCCGGAAACAGGGGAGGTTCTACCTCATGCGGATCATATGGAAGGTGAGCTCGTTTATACAGCTATTGACCGTGAGTGTGTGCCGCTTGTCCGGTTCAGAACAAGAGATTTAGTTCAAGTGGATACCACGCCATGTAAGTGCGGTAAGACAAGTTTCCGTCTGCGCTGTATCGGGCGAACGGATGATATGTTAATTGTCCGAGGAGTCAATGTTTTCCCATCTGCTATTAAAGATGTAGTGAACAGTTTCAGACCGAGAACAACAGGTGAAATTCGCATTCTTTTAAACGAAAAACCACCTTTAGCCGAGCCGCCGCTTCCAATTAAAGTAGAGTACTCCAAGGACCTAAATGAAGAGGAAAGACGCGCGTTAAAGAAAGAATTAGAGGCTGTTTTACGCTCCAAGTTGTTTTTTACATCGGATGTTCAATTAGTTCCAGAAGAATCGTTGCCGCGTTTCGAAATGAAAGCAAAACTGACAGAGGATTTATATAAAAAGTAGATTAGAAAGGTATTTTGAAATTTCACTAGTTGTAAAAAATAAAATTAAAAATAAATGAAATGTATTGGAGGAAAACAAGATGAGCAAAAATGGATGGGATCTATTCACTGACAATCAAGTTAAAAATATCATTGAGCTTATTCAAAAATTGGACGAATCCTCATTTGACTTTTTAAAGCTGGAAAATCAAGATCTTAAAATTGTGATCGGTAAAAACGGTGTAGTAGAGAGCAATGATGTCCAAGGGAGAAATGAACAACCTGTCACACCAAATAATGTGATACCAATATCCACAATTGAATCTCATTTAGATGAAGCAGCTGCAACAGTAGAGCCGGTTATTCGAGAAGCAGCTCCAGTCAAAGAGGCTGCTAAAGAACAAGAGGGAATCATTACGATCAAAGCTTTAACAGCGGGGTTGTTTTATGCACAGCCAGAGCCAGGTGCCGCTCCCTATGTGAAAGTGGGAGATCGAGTGGAAAAAGATACAACAGTTGGATTGATTGAAATTATGAAAGTTTACAGTGCCCTTACTGCCGGTGTTTCAGGGGAAATTGTTGACATTCATGTTCAAGATGCCCAGCTTGTCGAATACGGACAACCGTTATTCTCCGTTAAAGTGAATTAAACAAGTCAATTGGATACAGGGAGAGGGGGATTTCAAATGGCAATTTCACGAATTTTCATTATTAATCGCGGCGAAATCGCTGTTCGTATTATTCGAACATGTAAGGTACTAGGCATCGAAACCGTGCTTGCTGTTTCAGAGGCAGACCGAAATAGCTTACCAGCCAGATTAGCGGATAAAACGGTTTGTATCGGACCGGCAAGTGCTGCAAAGAGTTACCTTAATATTCCGGTAATTATTACGACGGCGTTAGCGGTTGGCGCGGATGCCGTCCATCCAGGCTATGGATTTTTATCAGAAGTGCCGGAATTGGCCACCGCGTGTGTGGAAAATGGTCTGATCTATGTGGGACCCCAGCCGGAGCACATACGGAAAATGGGGAATAAGCTGGTCGCCCGCTCCATCGCACAAGAGTGCGGCGTTCCCGTCCTTCCGGGTTCCGAAAAAGTTTCTTCTTATGATGAAGTCATCCATACTATCGAAAAAATTGGATTGCCTGTCATGTTAAAAGCCGCTGCTGGAGGCGGTGGTCGCGGCATGAAGATTGTCACAGAGAAAGAAAATATCAAAACGGTGTTTGAATCCGCATCGGCAGAAGCAAAAGCGGCTTTTGGCGACGGAACAATGTATGTAGAAAAGTATATTGCGAACGCCCGTCATATTGAAGTGCAAGTGTTAGGAGATAAATATGGAAATGCCATTCACCTGGGAGAACGGGATTGTTCCACTCAGCGCAGGCATCAAAAATTAATTGAAGAAGCGATGGCGCCCAATGTATCGGAGGAGCTCCGCCAAGAAATCCGGAATGCAGCCGTCCGATTGGCAGAAAACATTTCCTATGAAAATGCGGGTACTGTCGAGTTTATCGTGGATCAGGATGCCGGTACGTTTTATTTCCTTGAAATGAATACGCGAATTCAGGTGGAGCATCCCGTGACAGAAGCCATTACAGGAGCGGATCTTATTCAGGAACAGATTCATGTGGCCAATGGGGAAAAACTCCGATTTGCCCAAACCGACATTCGATTCTCCGGTCACGCCATTGAGTGCCGGATCAACGCGGAAGCACCGGAGGAAGGGTTCCGTCCCACCCCAGGGTTGATTACGAAATGGGAAATGCCCCAAGGCCCTGGTGTGAGGGTGGACACCCATTGTTATCAGGGGTATACGGTACCCGTATTCTATGATTCCATGATTGCCAAGGTGATTGTTCATGGCCATGATCGCTCCCACGCGATTAATAGAATGCTAGTTGCTTTGGAAGAGTTTGCGGTGGAAGGGATTCGTACAACGATTCCGTTTTTGAAAGAAATATTAAAGAACGAAGATTTTTCAAGCGGACGGGTCCATACACGTTTACTAGAAAAAATGATGCAAGAAAAAGTAATGCAGTAAAAAAAGTAAGGAAGCATTCGTCCTGGATCAGGGCGAATGCAGTTGTTTCGATTTGTGGCGGCAGGTATTCTTTCGATGATTCCGTACTTGAAAGAAATAATAAGGAGTTAACTCATTTTTTCATACAAGATTGTTTGAAAAACTCGGACTTTAAAATAGAGACAAATATAATTCCTAGTTTATAGGGAGGTATAGTATACGATGAGTGCGGATATTGTTTTGGTAGAGGGAGCACGGACGCCTTTTGCAGAAATAACAGGGTCGTTTCGTGAACTTACCGCAACCGATTTAGGAGCAATTGCGGCAAGGGAAGCAATCAGAAAAGCGAAAATAAATCCGGAGGAAGTAGATCAAGTCGTGTTTGGCAATGTTCAGCAATCCAGCAGAGATGCGCACTATCTGGCCCGCCATGTTGGTTTGAAAGCTGGGCTTCCAATTCATGTACCGGGGTTAACTATTAATCGATTGTGCGGAACTGGACTCGAATCGATTCTCACCGCTGCACGATATATCCTGACGGGGGAGGCGAACGTAGTATTAGCCGGCGGCACGGAAAATATGAGCCAGGTTCCTCATGTCATCAGAGGGATGAGATGGGGCAGTCCGCTAGGTGCTCCTGTCGTGGAAGATTGGGTGTGGGACGGTCTCTATGATACTTATGGTGACTGCACCATGGCTGTCACGGCTGAAAATTTAGCCCAAAAGTATGGGCTTTCCCGTGAAGAAATTGATCAGTACGCTTTATTGAGTCATCAACGGGCCTTGTTCGCTATGGAAAAGGGATACTTTCAGGAAGAAATAGTACCGGTCACTGTCCACGGGAAAAAGGGAAACAAGATCGTAGATACGGATGAACATCCGCGGAAAACAAGCATGGACCAACTAGGTAAACTGAAGGCCCGGTTTATCGAAGGAGGGGTCGTTACGCCGGGAAATGCCAGCGGCATGGTGGATGGAGCGGCATCGGTGATCGTCACTTCGGGAGAATACGCAGCACAAAAAGGGCTAAAGCCCATCGCGCGACTGGTCTCTTGGAACGTGATCGGAGTCGAGCCTAAATTCATGGGGATAGGTCCGGTACCTGCAATCCGGCAAGCTTTGCAGAAGGCCCAGCTGAAACTGGATGATTTGGACTTGATTGAAATCAACGAGGCATTTTCTGCTCAATATTTAGCTTGCCAGAAGGAATTGGGCTTTGATTCCGAAATCGGCAATGTGAATGGAGGAGCCGTTGCCATAGGTCATCCCTTAGCGGCTTCGGGTACACGAATTACCTTATCTTTAATTTATGAACTTGGCAGGAGAGGAAAAAAATATGGGGCATCCGCTGTCTGCATTGGAGGCGGACAAGGGATTGCTGCGATCTGGGAAAGACTCTAGGAGATGGAGCATTCATATAAAAGAGAATTGACATTATAGGAGGAGATTTTATGCAAAATCATCGACAGGTAGTGGTCGTGGGAGCAGGACCGGTAGGTTTGACAGCGGCATTAGCGCTTCGCCATTTAGGGTTGCCGGCAACGGTTCTGGAAGCCGAACGGGAGGGTCGTCCGCGTCCGGGGAGTCGGGCTATCTATATACACAAAGCGACGCTCACGCATTTGGAAGAAATCTCACCAGGCTTAGGTTTTGCTTTCGCGAAGCACGGACTGGTATGGCCGATTAAACGGACCCTTTTCCAAGGAAAAGAAGTTTATGTAAAAAAGTATGATACGCCGAAATCAGATGTAATTCCGCCATTTTCCAGCTTGCCGCAGGATGTCATTGAACGTTTATTGTATCAGGCCTGCCAGGAAGCGGGAGTCGAGTTTGTATGGAATACGCCGATCCGAGATGTGAAGACCAACGAAAGTGGGGCTACATTAACGACGGAATCAGGCGAAGTGTGGACAGCGGATTATATCATTGCCGCGGATGGGGCACGTTCGGCCGTCCGCAAAGCGGTGGGGATTGATATGGAAGGCCCGCGTACGAATGACTTTTTCCTGGTGGTCGATGTCAAAGAAGATGAAGAAAATCCATTGCCGCTGGAACGGATTTTCCATTATCAGCATCCGTCCATGGGTGGCAGAAATGTCATGTATGTTCCTTTTGCCGGCCATTGGCGAGTGGACTTGCAGCTGCTCGATGGGGATGATCCGGAAGAGTTCGGCGGAATCGAAGGCGTGAAAAAATGGCTGCCTCGCGTGATGGATGCAAAGTATGCAGATCGTATTACATGGGTATCTACTTATCAATTCTATCAAGTTGTGGCCCAATCCTTTACCGATGAAAATAAAAGAGTTCTTCTGGCCGGTGAAGCCGCCCACCTTTTCGCCCCGTTTGGAGCCCGCGGGATGAACTCGGGTGTTCCAGATGCCCTCATCGCTGCAAGAGCGATTCATGCAGCCTTACAGGTCGATAATCCGGAAGCAGCGAATCAGTTTATCGCGGCAGGCGCTGAAGAACGAAGAATCGCCTCCTTATATAATCGGGACGCCTCTACCACGGCGTTGGAGCATATTCAGGGAAGCTCCCCGTATATGAACATGAAACGTGAAGTGGCCGCTTCCTTATCACCGATCATTCCGCGTTTAGGAAGATGGCTGGATGAAGGACCTTATGGTCCAAAGTCCGGACCGCCTCAGCTATCGACGAAATATTAAAAGGCAAGAGTCATGGGTCATTTGCGGCTGTTCTGCTACAAGGAGCGGCCAACCCTTTCAATAACGAATAATCGGTGGTGTCCCGAAAGGAGAGAATGGAATGGAAGCTGTCCTTAAAGTGAAGAAGGAAACGGGTTACGGTCCCAATCATCTTCAGGTAGAAAAATGGATTACCCGTCTGTCCGAAGTGAAATGGTTTTCGGCTTTAGGCCAATCAAAGGGTCAAGGGGAAGCGGAAAACGCATGGAAGACATTTATTCGTCATCTAGATTTAGATGACACTCAAGTAGTCTGGATGACGAAAGATCAGCTGCCGTCTTTTGTAGAGGAATTGAGTCTTGGAAATAGCCCATTATGGTCTCGAATACAGTGGATCCCTAAACAGCTGAAGGATAAAACAAAAGAATTAGGGAGAGAAGCCGTCCTCGCCTATACGATAGAAAACATCCCTGAAATGTTATTTCATAAGGCCTTCGATGGAGCCTTTCCTGAGCTGAACGAATACGGTGAGCGAATGGTTAAAGTGGCGGTTGGCTCCGTGATGTATATCTTCGGATTGGCTTGTGCATGGGAAACTCTAGCTGATATCGAGGGATGGGAAACCAACCCATTCACGCCTTTGATCGAGGTTTTTGAAGCCGGCCATTGGCCGGTGGGGATGACAGGGAATCAGGTTTATATAATTTAGTCAATTCAAAAGGAGAGAGGAAACATGCGTTTAGTTACCTTTTGTTATGAGGGAAACCAAAGAGTGGGGGCAATCATAGATAATCGGGTCATTGATTTGAATTATGCTTGCGAAGAAATGTTAAATTCTCAAGAAAAACTGCGGGCGAAGCAAATTGCCGAAGCGTACGTTCCGGCTAATATGGTGGAATTTCTTCAGGGCGGGGAGCAAAGCCTGGCGGTGGCCAAGGAGGCGGTGGATTTCGCTCTCCATAGCGGGAAGAGCTTCTCCCGTAAAGTCGTACTTCCGGCTTCTGATGTACAGTTGGAGGCTCCGGTTCAAAATCCGGCCAAAATGATTTGCGTTGGCCATAATTACCGGGAGCATATCCTGGAAATGGGCCGGGAGCTTCCGCCCTATCCTGTGATCTTTGCCAAGTTCGCGAATACGATCATCGGTCCTCAGGATGATATTCCGTTCTATCCGGTATCGGAACAATTGGATTATGAAGCGGAATTTGCGTTTGTCATCGGAAAACGGGCAAGAAATGTTTCCGCGGACCAAGCACTGGATTACGTGGCAGGCTATACGATCGTCAACGACGTGACCTATCGGGATATCCAAAGAAGAACGATTCAATGGCTGCAAGGAAAGACCGTGGAGGGAAGCGCTCCGATGGGCCCCTGGCTCGTGACGGGGGACGAAATCGGCGATCCTGCCGGATTGGAAGTCGTGCTCACGGTCAATGGAGAAGAGCGCCAACGCTCGAACACGGCCAACTTAGTGTTTACGGTCCAGTATCTGGTAGAATTTCTTTCCGGCCTCATGACCCTAGAACCCGGAGATGTCATTTTAACCGGTACACCGGGCGGAGTCGGGGTAGCGCGCAATCCTCAAGTATTCCTGAAGGATGGAGATGTTGTGCGAATCGAAATCGATCGTATCGGGGCGTTGGAGAATCGCGTAAAAAAAGTGGAGCAGGGGGAATAACATGAGCCAGGTCCAAAAAGCCATCAATGATATTTATCGGCTGACGGATGAGATCCTCCAGTTGGTCAAGCCCTTATCTGAAGAAGAGCTGCGCTGGAAACCGGCCGATGATGTATGGTCCATCATGGAGATTTTGTGCCATGTCGAGGAAATCATCCCTTATTGGCTCCAGGAAATCCAAGCTGTGGTCCAGTCTCCCGGATCAGAATGGGGTCGTAACCATCTTCACGAAGGAAGGCTTGCTGCGGTGGCAAAGGCTGAGCAACGAACGGCAGAGGACATACATGAAGGGATTATCGATACCAAAAAAGTGGTTCATAGCATCCTTGGCAACTTGTCCCCCGAAGATTTGGCGATCGAGGCACCCAGCAGAAACCCTCGTTGGGGAACCAAGCCGATGTCCTTTATCGTGGATCACTTATTAGTTGAGCACATGGAAAGTCACCAGGGCCAAATCAAACGAAATATTGGCCAGTATGCGGCTGTAAATCAAATTCGATAAAGTAGGGGAGGACTCTGTATTGGCTGAAAAACTGGATTTTTTTAACAGCTCTATGGTTCAGGAGTTTAATAAGGAGATTGAGAAGTACCACCTCGGCCCCCTTTGGAATGCCATCCCTGATTTAATGCATAAGCAGCCTAAGCCACAAGCTGTCCCTTATTTATGGAAATCGGAAACCCTTTACGCCAAACTGATGGAAGCACGTGAGATTTTCACCCCTGATCGCGGAGGGGAAAGGAGAGCCATTTACTTGCAAAATCCGGGCTTGAAAAGCCGTGAACCGTGGGGATGGGCTTCGACCACCCAAACCCTTTATGCGGCTGTACAACTGATCTTACCCGGAGAAACGGCACCGTCACACCGCCATACCCAAAGCGCCCTACGTTTCATTACAAACGGATCGGGTGCTTATACAATCGTTCAAGGGGAACGAATCTTCATGGAGGAAGGGGATTATTTGATCACCCCAGGGGGGTTATGGCACGGTCACGCTCATCCGGGAGACGAACCGATGATTTGGATGGATGCGCTTGATATTCCCACGATCTATGCGATCGGCGGAACGTTCTTTGAGCCTTATCCAGAAAGAATCGAGCAGCCTAAAGTACCGGATAACTACTCCGCTCAACGATATGCCGGAGGAATGGTGCGCCCGATTTCCGATCGTTATCCGAAAGTCGCTCCCCTTGGGGCATATAAATGGTCGCAAACCTTAGCTGCGATAGAAGGGTTAAGCCGATTTGAACCGGATCCATTCGATGGCAATGCAGTCGAGTATATCAATCCATCCAATGGAAAGACGGCCAATCCAAACATCGCTTCCTGGATGCAGAAGCTCCCGAAAGGATTCCACGGCAAAGCACATCGCCACACGAGCTCAACGATTTATCAGGTTTTCCAAGGTTCTGGGTATACGGTCATTAATGGCGTCCGCTTCGATTGGTCTAAAGGAGATTACTTTGTGGTTCCGAACTGGGCATGGCACGAGCATATCGCTTTAGAGGACAGTTATTTATTCTCCGTCAGTGACTTGCCGATCATGGAGAAATTTGAAGTTCAACGGGAAGAAATCTATATAGAAAATAATGGTCACCAGAATATACATGATGAATTTGTCCCTTTGCTTCCTTAAAGAAGGAATGTATTGTCGGGATAAATATAATAATCGAACGGGGGAGAACGGGATGGTTCAATCGATTTATGAATATAAGGTCAAATGGGGAGACACGGATGCGGCAGGCATTGTCTTTTACCCTAATTTCTATAAGTTAATGGATCAAGCTACGGCAGAATTGTTTCATGCACTAGGTTTTTCCTTATCGCAAATCTATGCCAAGGAAAAGATAGCGATGCCGATACTAGAGACCCATTGCGTCTTCAAGTCTCCTGCATTTTTCGAGGACTCTCTTCAAGTTATAACAAAAGTACTTGAACTTCGGGAGAAAGTTTATAAGCTCGGGCATGAGTTCTACAGGGGTGAAACGCTGCTTGCCAACGGATATGAAATAAGAGCCTGGACATCGTTTGGACAGGGCAAACCTAAGGCTGAGTCCATTCCGGAGACAATCCGGGAGGCTTTGTCGAGTTCAAACCTGGTTTCACCGAACACAAGGTATCCTATGTTACAGGAAACAGAGGGCTGATACCGAATACTCACATGAACATGGGGCCTCCATTGTGTATGGTAGATAGGGAGCAACCGCATACCATATACAATGGAGGTTCTTTAATGAATATTCTACAAGAATATAACAAGAACTACACTCCCCAAGGAAAGCGGTTTTTGCTGACAGTAATTTGAGGCAGGATTGTTATTATATAAAGAGTTTGACTTTGTAAGAGGTCCAGAATTGATGCCTATATACTTCTAAACTGGATCACAAGTTTAAGATAACACATTTTGAAAGGAATTAGACAATGATTCTAAGATATGTTTTGGGGATAAGTGGATTTAGATAGATATCGACAGAACATGCCGATTTGGTCATAGCAAAAGGTATAAATGATCCAGGCTTGTTAGAAATCAGTCAAAATTAGATTAAAAAATTGTACATTTGCAAAATGTCTAATGACACAAACATGTCACATGAAAAAGTGGTGTAGAATAAGGGTTTGAATAGGTTATTGTGACTTGTTTGTGTCACTGGACAAAAAAAATATTCAATAACGGGGTCGTTCGAGAAATTTCATAATAATACAGTAACAAAACCGTTATTTTATAACCCTATTAATTATTTTACTTTGGTAGTAGAAAAAAACCTTCATTTAGAAGGTGATTTTGACATCGATTTAATTTCTTTTTCTCTGTACTTCACGATTCTATGTCCCGTTGGCGGGTTCACTATGGAACTACTCCTTTTTATTTGTAAAGGTGGCCTTCATTTTATAAATATTTATTAATTAAATTTTATACCTTTACAAACAGTAAATCTAGCATTTTTTACCGTGTTAAAAAGGTATACCTTTACAAACAAGGACAAGAGAGTGTTGAGCTTCGTGGGGACAGGCGAAGACCATGGAACACGTGAAGATCTTGGAAACGCAGCGTGGAAGAACTCTCCGGTGTAGAGGGATCGGCATGTGGTGAAAGTTATGCTTGGAACTAGGGAGACCTAGAATTTTTGTTCTTCCTCGGTCAACACGTAGGGTATCTGCCTGTAATTTTTGACTGTTGTCTCCATTCTGAATCTCCTCACCAAAATATCGAAAAGATATGTTTTCGGTACTTTTTACAAAAGCATGATTTCCTCATCTGCTAAATGGTGTTATTCGGTACTTATTCATGCATGTGGCGGTACCCCTTAAACTATCCAATGTATGGGGGGAATAACATTAATAGACAAAATGCAGCTAGCCTCATAGAGAGGTTAACTGCATTTTGGGGTTACTTTGATTCATTTTAATTCACAAACTGAACATTACATTTAAAAAGATATTACTTTTACTATCCTTTTGTTCCGATTTTATATACTGTAATAAAGTCTTATTTTTGTATATACTGATACATACTTATCGCTAAATGAATATTGAGCAGGTTACTTTCCTTAAAGTCTATGGAGAGGATTTCTTCAATTCGTTTTAAGCGGTAGTTCAAGGTGTTCACATGAACATGTAAGGCATCCGCGGATTCTTTTATATTTTGATTACACTGTAAATAAACAAAAAGCGTTTCGAGAAGTTCTCCTTTCCGAGATTGCTCATATTCAATGATAGGACCCAGCACTTCTTGAATAAAATCCATCAATTCCTCTTTTGGGTTTTGCATGATGAATCTTTGAACACCAAGATCCGAATAACTAAGCACATTGTTTTCAAAATGGTAGCTCTGTATATATTTTAAGCACTTTGTGGCTTCTTGCAATGATTGATGGACATAAAGCAACCCGGGTTTAACCCTTCCAATCCCAATGTTCATTTCCATTGAGTATTTTTTTAAGTAGATCTCCTGCTGAAACCGTCTCGCTAGTTTTTTTATTTGAGAGATGACTTTAGAGGAAGTTTCCATAGGATCAAAGGAGAGAAGAACTACGATTTGATCATTATTGCTTACTGCCATACTTTGTGGATATTTCTCATGAAACAAATGGTTAGCCATCTGTACCATATGCCGAATCATGCTTTCTTCAAGGTTTTTCTGCCTATTCTGTGTGTCGCTAAAATCCATAATCAATGCTAGATAACTCCCCGTGGGATCAAAATTCAGATTCTTTGCCTTTTGAATAAGCGTTTCGTCTATTTGTCCTGAAATAAGCTTATCGATCAGCTCACCCTTCAATCTTTGTTGGGTATCAAATATGGCCTGTTCTTTGACTAGTTCAAGGGAAATGACGGTACATGCATGTTCGAGAGCAGCTATATCCACTTCACCCATTTGTTTGGTAGAAAGGATCATTAACATGCCAAGGTATTTAGGTTTGGACCCAAGAGGCAATACGATGAGTTGATAATGCACACCATTGATCTCTATTTCTGAAACAGAGCGAGCGTTTTCGATGATAGGTTTGGCCTGTTGTTTCATATAAAGGAGTATCTCGGTAGAAAAAGAAGAATCACAGGCTGAAGCGATCAACTCCCCTAAATCGTCAAATAGGAGAGTGTGCTGATTGATCGTTTGGTGTATATAATTGATGATGGATTGAAGTCCTTCCCCTTGCAGAACCAGATTGGCTAAGCTCATGTGGATCTCAACGGAATAGGAAAGCTTGCGAACGGTTTTCTTCGTTTCCTGATAGAGTGTTGCCTTCTCCAAAGCTACGGCTGCTTGATGGCATATCGCTTCCAAAAGATGAATATCTTCTTGCTTAAATTGTAGAGATTTATCGAAAGCGTCTAATGTAAAAACCCCTATACACTCACCCTTTAACATAATGGGGGAACAAAGAACGGATGAAAAATTAAAGTTGCTTGGAATAGACCTTCTCAGTAAATCATGATTATGTTCCGAAAGAGTTGCTAGAGCTTGTTTTATTTCTTTCTCACTAGGAAAAAGAAGAATTTTTTTGGCGGAAAAGGTCATACCCGTCATGGATTCACCAGGTTTTATTTTAATTTGTTTAAAAATCTGTGGATAAAATTCACCTTGAGCAGATTGGGCGATGAGACAATCCTGGTTGGTATCATATAACCATAAAGCTCCGCCATCTGCAGCATCGACGACAGATATGGTTTCGATCATAATGGAATCAATAATGCTATCGATATTCAATGACGTGTTTAATATGTTAGAAACATGCATTAAAGATTGAAGTTGGCGGTGAGTTAAAGTTTCGTTCATTAAACATCATCCTTTTTTTTCTTTCTTTGTAATCGTTTTCTAATATCAATATCAATTTGAAGTTGAGAGAATAATTTGATATTCAGATAAGGCTGTTTTTTAATAGAATATAAAACTCAAACTAATATTTCAATTTAATTTTTATTCTGAGTAATTTTTGTGTAAAAAACACAAATTTTATTCATTGATTTTCATACGGTATCTACATGGTCATATTTTTTTGAATCATTATACTTATTAGTAGATTAACAACAGCCAAATAAAGAAAGGAGTTCATCGAAATCAACATGAGGGATGGAGCCTTTCGAATAACGAAGTAATAAGAGCTCATTGATATTTTTCTTTATTTAGACTGATCGCTCAATCAACTTTAGAAAATGGAAGGATGATGACGGATGAATTTTGATTTGACCGAAGAACAAGTGATGATACGAAAGTTGATTCGTGACTTTGCGGAAGGCGAAGTTGCTCCCGGTGCAGACGAAAGGGATCGAACAGGGGAATTTCCAAAGGAGGTTTTCGATAAGTTAGCCAACCTAGGAGTGATGGGGTTGCCTTTTCCAGAACGATATGGCGGGGGAGGAGCAGATACGATCAGTTTTGCCATCGCTGTAGAAGAGTTAAGCCGAGTGTGCGGATCCACAGGAATCACTTATTCCGCCCATATTTCTTTGGGTGGAGCACCTATCAATCTATTTGGAACGCACGAGCAAAAGGAGAAATACCTAACCCCGATTTGTACAGGAGAGTACTTGGGTGCTTTTGGGCTGACCGAACCGAATGCTGGTTCTGACGCAGGCGGAACCCAAACAACAGCGACACGGAACGGGGATCAGTGGAAGATTTCCGGTTCAAAATGTTTTATTACCAATGCTAGTTATGCTAAAAACCTCGCGCTTACTGCGGTAACCGATCGCTCCAAAGGAACCAACGGAATCAGTGCTTTTATTGTACCGACGGATGCCCCAGGATTTACGGTGATTAGCAATTATGAAAAGATGGGGCTTCATGCTTCGAATACAACGGAGCTAGTAATAGAAAATGTAACCGTTCCCAGTGAAAATCTTCTTGGAGTAGAAGGAAATGGATTTAAGCAATTTTTAGCTACCCTTGACGGAGGCAGGATCGGGATTGGGGCCATGGCCGTTGGTATTGCTCAAGGAGCTTATGAAAAATCTCTCCAATATGCAAAAGAAAGAAAACAATTTGGCAACAGTTTATCTTCCTTCCAAGCGATTCAATTTAAACTCGCTGACATGGCGATGAATATTGAATTAGCTCGCAACATGGTTTACAAAGCGGCATGGTTGAAGGATCAAGGAAGAAGTTTTAAAAAGGAAGCGGCCATGGCTAAATTATTTGCTTCAGAAATTTGCATGAGAGTGTGCGATCAAGCCGTACAGATTCATGGCGGGTATGGTTATATGAAGGAATATCAAGTCGAGCGGTTCTTCCGTGATGCTAAGCTCTTGGAGATCGGGGAAGGAACGTCCGAAGTACAACGAATGGTCATTGCACGTCAAATCGGCTGTTAAGAGAAATAGGGCAGAAAACAGTGGGAGGGCATTCTATGTTCAAAAAAGTTCTAATTGCTAATCGAGGAGAAATTGCGGTTCGTGTCATGCGTACGTGCAAGTCATTAGGTATTGCTACGGTCGGCGTTTATTCAGAAGCTGATAAGGAAGCACCGCATGTCAAAATGGCGGATGAGGCCTATTTGCTTGGAGGTCCACGAGTTGTTGAGAGTTATTTGAACATCGATAAAATTATACAGATTGCCCGATTATCCAAAGTGGAAGCGATCCATCCCGGGTATGGCCTCCTCTCAGAAAATGCCGAATTTGCACGCCGCTGCGAGGAAGCGGGCATCGTTTTCATCGGCCCTTCACCGGATGTCATGTCCCGCATGGGAAGCAAAATTGAATCGCGAAAAGCGATGGAAGAAGCCGGTGTACCCGTCGTTCCAGGTATCACCTATCCATTAGCGAATGCGGAAGAAGCGGTACAAGTAGCCGATCGTATGGGTTACCCGGTTATGCTTAAGGCCTCAGCCGGTGGGGGAGGTATTGGCATGCAGATTGTCCACAGTGCGGATGAAATTCGTAAAGCATTTGAGGGAAATCAAAAGCGAGCAAAGGATTTCTTCGGTGATGGGGCTATGTATGTAGAGAAGTACGTAGAAAATCCAAGGCACATTGAGATTCAGGTCCTGGCTGATGGTTTGGGGAACACGGTCTACTTATGGGAACGAGACTGTTCGGTGCAGCGACGGCATCAGAAAGTGGTTGAGGAGGCTCCGTCATCTTTTCTCGATGAAGAAACTCGAGCCAAAATGGGAAACGCAGCGGTAAAAGCTGCCAAGTCATTGGGTTATCGTAATGCTGGTACGATCGAATTTTTGGTCGATGCAGATAAAAATTTCTATTTTCTTGAAATGAACACCCGGCTACAGGTGGAGCATCCGGTAACTGAAGAGATCACAGGATTAGATTTAGTGGCAGAACAATTAAAAATAGCAGCCGGTCATTCCTTAAATTTCACGCAGTCTGATATAAAACGAGAGGGTCACGCGATCGAAGTTCGAATCTATGCCGAAGATCCCAAGACATTCTTTCCGTCACCCGGTACGATTACGAGATTCGTTACCCCTGAAGGTCCTGGCATTCGCCATGAATTGGCCGTAAACGAAGGATCGGTCGTTACACCCTTTTATGATCCCATGATTGCGAAGCTCGTGGTCAAAGGGAAGGATCGCGATCAGGCGATTGATCTTCTGCAGGAGGCGTTAAGACATTATCAAGTCGAGGGAATCAAAACGAATATTCCCATGCTGCTAGAAGTTGCGGCACATCCGGCATTCCGTTCGGGTGATACGACAACCAGCTTTGTATCTACTTATTTACAGCAAAATAAAACACCATTAAAAAAATAGGAGGTTTCCCATGAGAGAAATCGTAGCAAGTATGGCAGGCAATGTGTGGAAGGTGTTGGTCAAACCCGGAGATCAAATTGAGACAGGCCAAGATGTGGTCATCTTGGAATCGATGAAAATGGAGATTCCGATTGCAGCGGAAATGGGCGGAACGGTAACGGAAGTCAAGGTGAACGAAGGGGATTTTATAAATGAGGGAGATGTTCTGGTCGAGTTCGAGTAAACAAGATAATGAGTTTGGAAGAGAGGGTCGGACTTATGAAGTTTCCAAGCAAAGTGATGCTGAAAGAAGTGGGTCCGCGGGACGGATTACAAAACGAGAAAGTGTTTATCCCTACGGAGGATAAGATTGAATGGATCAATCAATTGTCGAAAACGGGGCTCCAACACATTGAAATAACCTCTTTCGTTAACCCCAAGTGGATCCCTGCCCTTGCGGATGCGGCCTACGTGGCGAAAAGGATTGAACGTGATCCAAACATCACGTATACGGCGCTGGTGCCGAATCGCCAAGGTTTGGAGTTGGCGTTAGAAGCCAATGTGGATGAAGTGGCTGTGTTTATGTCATCCAGTGAAACGCATAATCGAAAAAATATCAACAAATCGATCCAGGATACCTTTCCAATTTTAAGAGAAGTGGTACAACAATCCCTCTTAGCTGGAAAGACCGTCCGTGGATATGTTTCAACCGTTTTCGGGTGCCCCTATGAAGGGAAGGTTTCCATCGAAGAGGTGATCCGGGTGTCTGAGGCCTTATTCGAGATGGGAATTGGAGAATTGTCACTGGGTGACACCATCGGAGTAGCCAATCCGAAGCAGGTGCAAGGCGTGGTGGAAATTCTCTTGAAACGTTTTCCCGCTGAAAAGTTAGCCTTGCACTTTCATGATACGCGCGGGTTAGCCCTTGCCAATATTGTGGCATCACTGGATATGGGCATCACGACATTTGATGCCTCCCTGGGAGGTTTGGGAGGATGCCCTTATGCACCCGGTGCATCCGGCAATGTGGCTACGGATGATTTGCTCTATATGCTTGACGAGATGGGGATTGAGACGGGAGTTCATCAAGACAAGCTGCTTTCCGCAGCCTGTTTTATCCGAGATAAGATAGGGAGGCCTTTACCGAGCCATAGTCTGCAAATCTGCGGATTAAATGGATAGGTGAAGGTACGATGAATCGGTAATAGGAAGGAGAATGAATATGGATAAAGCTGTGGCAGTCTCTTCCATGGAAAATGGAATTGTTCTCATTACGTTAAATCGCCCGGATGCGGCGAATGCCTTATCGCTGCAAATGCTTAAAGAACTGCAAGAAGCGATCGCAACTTGTAAGTTCGATCGTTCGGTTCGCTGTGTGGTGATCACAGGAGCGGGGGAGAAAGCTTTTTGTGCAGGGGCTGATTTAAAAGAGAGAGCAAGTATGGACATGAATCAGGTGCGTAAGACGGTATCTATGATTCGCGGGAACATCAAAGATTTGGAAGATTTGCCCCAGCCGGTCATTGCAGCCGTCAATGGAGTCGCTTTTGGAGGGGGTACGGAATTGGCGCTGGCTTGTGACATCCGGATTGCTTCCGAAAAAGCCAAGTTTGGTCTTACGGAGACTTCACTCGGAATTATTCCGGGTGCAGGCGGAACCCAGCGTTTGCCGAGATTGGTCGGTAAGGGTCGCGCTAAAGAACTTATTTTTACGGCCAGACGGATTGATGCAGAGGAAGCACGGGAAATGGGGTTAGTGGAGTACGTAACGCCAGCTGAGTCCTTAATCAGTAAAGCGTTAGATCTGGCGAACCAGATCGCTCGAAACGCTCCGATCGCGGTAACACAAGCCAAGTTTGCTATTGAAAAGGGGTTAGAAGTGGATTTAAACACCGGGCTGGCGATTGAGCAAAATGCCTATGAAATCATCATTCCCACCAAGGATCGATTGGAAGGGCTGCAGGCCTTTAAAGAGAGGCGTATCCCTGTTTACAAGGGTGAGTAGATAGATTAAGTGAATAAGAGATTTAAGTGAAAATGGAGGCTATGATCATGGACGTTACGGGTATTCAACAAGTTCTATCCAATAGTAAGCTGATTTTTCCTAGTAAAGACGGGAAACATTCCGCTTCGTCTGAAAGCAGAAAAGCCTTTGAAGAACTTCTATTTAAATCGAAAGCCAATCCTTCCGAATTTTGGGAGGAAGTGGCCCGAGAGCTTATGTGGTATGAGCCGTGGCAGGAAACCATTTCCGGTGAATTGCCCGATTTTCAGTTCTTTAAGGGCGGTATCAGCAATCCTTGTTACAATCTTCTGGATCGACACATTGAAAACGGTGCAGCCAACCGGACCGCTCTGATTTGGGAAGGAGAAAACGGTGATACCAAATTCTATACCTATCAAATGCTTCTTGCAGAAGTGAACCGTTTTGCGAATGTATTAAAATCTTTTGGGGTCCAAAAAGGGGATGCCGTGGCGATCTATCTCCCCAATCTTGCAGAAGCATTCATTGCTATTCTTGCTTGTTTCCGCATTGGGGCTGTCTATAATACCATTTTCTCGGGTTTCTCAGAAAAATCATTAAAGGATCGCCTGGTAAACTTTGAGCCCAAAGTCATTGTGACGGCGGATGCTAGTCTTCGAAGAGGAAAAGTCATTCCTTTAAAAGAAAAAGTTGACAGCGTTGTCAGTGACATGCCCTATGTTGCCGCGGTGATCGTGGTAAACCGATTGGACAGTGAGCTGGATATGAAACCGGGAAGGGATTATTGGTGGCATGACCTTCGAAAAACGGCTGGCATCAAGTGTGAACCGGAACGGATCGAAGCCAATGAGCCGGGGATTGTTTTCTACACAAGCGGGACGACGGGAAAACCAAAGGGTGTCGTTCACTCAGGGATGGCATTCGTTGTCCAAAATTACATTTATGCTAGATATCACATGGATCATCAACCCGATGATGTTTTCTGGTGCACCGCTGATGTTGGCTGGCTGACGATGCATATCTGGGGGGTAGTCGGTTCCCTGGCTAACGGTGTAACAACGGTTGTATACGAGGGAGCACCGGACTATCCGGATCGCGACCGATTCTATCAAATCATGGACAAATATCGTGTCAATAAATTGTTCACAGCGCCAACCGCACTCAGAATGCTCAAAAGTCTTGGGGAAAAAGCCATGGAGCCTTATGATTTAAGCGGCCTGGATGTCATTTCCCTGGTCGGGGAGCCTTTTGATCCGGAGACATGGCATTGGACTTATGAAGTATTAGGAAGAAAACAAATTTGTCTGAATAATACCTGGGGACAGACGGAAACAGCCGGGTGTCCGCTAGCCGGAGCCGCGTGGTTAACCCCGATGAAGCCGGGCTCCGTGGGGGTCGAGTTTTTAGGAGCTGCCGTGGATATTGTTGACGATCATGGAAATCCTGTTCCTCCAGGAACCTTAGGGAATTTAGTGATCAAAAAGCCGTTTCCTATGTTATGCCGGACATTGTGGAAAGATCCTGAGCGTTACTATGAAGCTTATTTTAGCCAAGTTGAGGGCTGCTATTATCCAAGTGATCTTGCCTTAAAGGATGAAGACGGATATTTCTGGGTAGTCGGACGTTCGGATGATGCCTTTAACGTGGCGGGCCATAGACTTAGCACCATGGAAATGGAGAGTGCGGTTTTAGAATGTGAAGGAGTAGCTGAAGCAGCTGTTTTTGGTATTCCTGATCCAATTAAAGGTGAAGTTCCTGTGGTATTTGTTAAATTATCTGCTGGGATTGATGAGACGGATGAACTGAGGGATCGGATTATTGAAACCATCGTTAGCGGCATCGGCCAAATTGCGAGACCTCAGCACGTCTTGTTTACGGATACATTACCCAAAACCGTTAGCGGCAAAATTATGCGTCGCTTATTGAAGGAAATCGTCATGGAAGGTACTGTGGCAGGTGATGTTACAGGTCTGGAGGATCCGACTGCGGTGGAGCAAATTAAAAGTCTGGTTGCTCCGTTGCTCCAAAAGTAATTAGTATGACCGTTGGTGATCATCAATCGAGAATTAAGGAGGAGAAAGCCATGTCCATCGAATTGAAATCGGGGCAAGAACAAACATTACAGGGTCGGATTGAACAAATCAAAAAGGGGGGTGCCCCGAAATATCATGAAAACAATGCCCGACAAGGAAAATTGTTTGTACGTGACCGTTTGAAGCTATTATTTGATCCCGGATTCGAACTGGAGGATGCCTTGTTTGCCAACAGCATGGCCGGTGATCTTCCGGCTGACGGTGTGGTCACGGCCATCGGCAAAGTGGGCGGCCAAACGGTTTGTGTCATGGCCAATGATTCTACGGTAAAAGCCGGATCCTGGGGATCGCGAACGGTCGAGAAGATCATTCGCATTCAAGAAACGGCAGAAAAATTGAGAGTACCATTGATTTATCTTGTAGATTCCGCAGGGGCGCGGATTACGGACCAAATCGAAATGTTTCCTGGACGGCGCGGGGCTGGCCGGATTTTTTACAATCAGGTCAAGTTGTCCGGTAAAATCCCGCAGATTTGCCTCCTATTCGGCCCGTCTGCAGCAGGAGGAGCTTACATTCCCGCTTTTTGTGACATTGTGGTCATGGTCGATGGCAATGCCTCGATGTATCTCGGATCCCCGAGGATGGCCGAAATGGTCATCGGAGAAAAAGTAACGTTGGAAGAAATGGGCGGTGCCCGCATGCATTGCTCGGTGTCGGGTTGTGGGGATGTACTGGCTAAAAACGAAGAAGAAGCGATTGAAATGGCTCGTCATTATCTCTCTTATTTTCCCGCCAATTTCGCTGAAAAACCGCCTGTACGAGAAGCTTTGGCACCGAAACGACATGAGAAAACATTGGAAGAGATCATCCCATCGAATCAGAATGCTCCCTTTAATATGTATGACTTGATCGATCGAATCATTGATGAAGAGTCGTTTTTTGAAATCAAGAAGCTGTTTGCTGGTGAACTGATCACAGGATTGGCCCGAATGAATGGAAGACCGATCGGAATCGTTGCCAATCAGCCGAGAGTGAAGGGAGGGGTCTTGTTCCATGATACAGCGGATAAGGCAGCCAAATTTATTACCCTTTGTGACGCGTATCATATTCCGCTGCTGTTTCTCGCGGATGTGCCCGGATTCATGATTGGCACCAAAGTAGAAAGAGCGGGAATTATTCGCCATGGGGCAAAAATGATTTCGGCCATGTCTGAAGCCAGTGTGCCTAAAATCTCGGTTATTGTTCGCAAGGCATATGGAGCAGGACTTTATGCCATGGCAGGCCCTGCGTTTGAACCGGATTGTTGTCTCGCCTTGCCTACGGCCCAAATTGCGGTGATGGGACCGGAAGCTGCGGTAAATGCCGTATACGCCAATAAAATAGCCCAATTGCCTGAACATGAGAGAGCTGCTTTTATTGAACAAAAGCGGGAGGAATATAAGCAGGATATTGATATTTATCGTCTCGCCTCCGAAATGATCATTGATGGAATCATCCCAGCCAATTCTTTGCGTGATGAGTTAGTGAACCGTTTTGAGGCCTATTCATCAAAGGTTCTCGTGTTCTCCGAGCGGAAGCACCCGGTATATCCGGTTTAATCTACGATCATTTAATAGAAGGAGGATAGTCAGATGAATATCTTTGTCATTTTAAAGCAAACCTTTGATACAGAGGAAAAGATTTCCATTCAAAACGGCCAGATCAGTGAAGATGGAGTGGAATTCATCATCAATCCCTATGATGAATATGCGATCGAAGAAGCCGTGAAATTAAAAGAGGAAAACGGCGGAGAGGTCATTGTCCTGACAGTGGGACCTGCACGTTCGGAAAGTGCGCTGCGCACAGCGTTGGCAATGGGAGCGGATAAAGCGGTACGGATTGAACAGGAAGAAGAATGCGATGAATACACCGTAGCGAAATGGTTAGCGGCCACGATCCGAAATCGTCCGTTTGACTTGATCCTCGGGGGCAATATGGCGGTGGATTCGGGATCCGGTCAGGTGGCTCTTCGCGTGGCAGAAGAATTGGATATTGCCCATGTTTCTAGCATTACAAAACTAGCACTAGATGATAGAAAGGCTACTATTGAAAGGGACGTAGAAGGGGATTTGGAAGTCATTGAAGTTTCCTTGCCGGTATTAGTCACAGCCCAACAAGGCTTGAATGAACCCCGCTATCCGTCCCTTCCTGGCATTATGAAGGCGAAGAAAAAGCCATTGGAAGTGATTTCGATCAAAGATCTCGGCTTATCTCAAGAGGAAACGCAGGCACGAACGACGGTGATTGATCAGTACTTGCCAGCCAAAAAACAGGCAGGACGCGTTTTACAGGGTGAATTGAAGCAGCAAGTGAGCGAGTTAGCCCAATTACTTCGTACAGAAGCGAAAGTGATCTAAGAGGAGGGAGAACCGTGGGAAGAAAAATACTCGTATTAACTGAAGTCAAGGAAGGTAAGTTGCGCCAGGTTTCCTTGGAGGCTTTATCCGTGGCCCAGCAAGTCGCAGAAGGTGGAGAGATCATCGCTGCTTTGTTTGGTGCTGATTCTGGGGAGTGTCTTTCGGATTTCTCCCGGTATGGGGCTCATAAGTTATATGTAAGTAGGGAGCCAAGCCTGTCCGCCTATACGACAGATGCCTATACTCAAGCGCTGGTTCAATTAGTTCAAGAAGTAGGGGCAGACGTAGTTTTAATGGGACATACGGGTGTTGGCAAAGATTTAGCTCCAAGAGTAGCCGCTCGCTTAGGAACGGGTCTGATTACCGATTGTACGGGTGTAGAAGTCGTGGATGGGAACATCGCCTTTATCCGGCCGATCTATGCAGGGAAGGCTTTCCAAAAGAAGAGCTTCAAGGAAGGAACCATCTTTGCTACCCTTCGTTCGAATAATTTCGAACGGAAAGAAGCATCTGCATCAACCCAAATCTTGACATTCCAACCTGCGATCAAGGATGTTCGGACGATCGTGAAAGAAGTGGTACGTAAAGCCGTTGGCGGAGTTGACTTAAGTGAAGCGAAAATCGTTGTATCCGGAGGACGCGGGGTGAAAAGTGCCGAAGGGTTCAAAACCTTGCAAGCGTTAGCCGATGTATTAGGAGGAGCCGTAGGGGCCTCCCGCGGAGCATGCGATGCGAGCTATTGCGATTATGCCTTGCAGATCGGACAAACGGGGAAGGTAGTTACGCCGGACTTGTACATTGCTTGCGGGATTTCTGGTGCCATTCAGCACTTGGCGGGGATGTCAAACTCCAAAGTGATCGTGGCTATTAATAAAGATCCGGAAGCGCCGATTTTCCAAGTGGCTGACTATGGGATTGTAGGAGATTTGTTTGAGGTTGTACCTTTATTGACGGAAGAATTTAATCGAGTGTTGAATGGTGCAACGGTTTGATAAAAGTAGGTTAATAGATAGGGTTCAACTCTCGGATATTCGACGTAGAGCCTATCCATTCTTTAATGGGTGGATAGACTCTAGTAAAATTAGGCGATTGATATCATGGGCTGGGTATGGAATAGTCGGAGATCCTCGGGTAACCCGTCTGAGATTTAAATAGTCTAGAGCAAAAATGATTGATTGGGCTTTTTGGATGATGGTAACCGGAGTTTCTCCGCCTATGTCCATATTTTTACTCCTAATAAGGAAAATAGACGGAGAAACTCCTGCTATCATAGTTGGTGGACCATCCTGAAACTCTGGTGGGCCAGAAGGTGATCAACCAACTAATAAGTCAAAAAATAAGGACTTTACTAAGCAAGAGAATATCAATTAAAACATGAAAAATACAGAAATAAAAGGAGGTCAGAGGAATGTTATCATTACTTAATTTTTTAGCTCTATTGGCTGTCACCAGTTATGCCGTCTACATGTTTCTCCATGTTGTATATAGCCGCTATTTGTTTGTGAAGCTTGGAAAAAAAGCCGCTTATGAACCGAATCTGAAAGAACGAATCAATGCCGTGTTAATCAATGGGTTCGGGCAGCGGAAATTGTTTAGGGACAAGAAAAGCGGCTGTATGCACTTAATCTTATTTTATGGCTTTATGATTATCCAAGTGGGACTGATCGAACTGGTCATTAAGGGATTTAGTAAAGGGTACGAATTCCCGTTCGGCGATGGACATAAATATTTCAGTCTTCTACAAGAATGGACCACCTTCCTTATGCTGTGCGCCGTGGGATATGCTGCCTTTCGCCGTTATGTGGAAAAGCTAAAGCGATTGCAATGGAAGCGAAATGGCAAAGCGGCTTTTGTTTATATCGGGCTAACCATTTTGACCCTGTCGATCCTGCTTTCATTGGGCTTTGAAACGGTCATGCTCGGGCACCATCCGGATTTGGTCTATGCTCCTTTCTCTGGAGTGGTTGCGCTAGCATTCTCCGGTATCGGAACGATAGCAGCTACCGTTTTGTTTTATTTATTCTGGTGGGTTCACATGCTGATCGTGTTATCCTTCATGGTCTTCGTTCCACAGTCGAAGCAAGCGCATGAGCTATTCGCGATGTTCAATATCTTTTTCAAGAAAGTCGGACCGGTAGGGAAATTGAGCAAGATTGATTTTGAGGATGAAGAAGTCGAGGAATATGGGGTCGGGAAAATCGAGAACTTTACCCAACAGCAGCTGATCGATCTATATGCCTGCGCGGAATGTGGACGATGCACGAATATGTGTCCTGCTTCCGGAACGGGAAAAACTTTGTCTCCGATGGATCTCATCGTGAAGATGAGGGATCATTTGACAGAGAAAGGAGCGGCTGTTACATCACGTGACCCATGGATGCCCGGTTTAGTTTTTGGCTCTTCATCATTAGCGGTTGGCTCGGCCGCTCAGGAAACAGCGGCGACGTTTGAAATGCCGAATTTAATTGGCGACGTGATCACCGAAGAGGAATTATGGGCTTGTACGACATGCCGGAATTGTGAAGACCAGTGTCCGGTGGCTAACGAACATGTGGACAAAATTATTGATATGAGGCGATATTTAGTCATGACGGAAGGGAACATGCCACACGAAGCGACTCGCTATTTCCAAAATATCGAACGCCAAAGCAATCCATGGGGGATTAACCGGAAGGAACGCATCAAATGGCGAGAAGGTCGGAATGACATTGTGGTGCCAACCGTGGATGAAGTGGAAGATTTGGAGTATCTGTTCTTTGTCGGTTCCATGGGATCCTTTGACAATCGGAGCCAGAAAATTGCCCTATCGTTTGCCAAGCTCATGAATATGGCAGGGGTGAAATTCGCTATTTTGGGGAACGAGGAACGCAACTCTGGCGACACGGCTCGCCGCATGGGGAACGAATTTTTATTTCAACAGCTATGCCAAGAAAATATAGCTAATTTCCAAGCTTATAATGTGAAAAAGATTGTGACCATCTGTCCACATACCTACAATACCTTTAAACATGAATATCCCGAATTTGGCCTAGAGGCGGAAGTGTATCATCATACGGAATTGATTTGGAAGCTGATTCAGGAAGGTCGCATTAAGCCTACCAAAGAAGTGCAGGAAGCCATTGCATATCACGATTCTTGCTATATCGGTCGGTATAATGACATTTACGATATTCCACGTGAAATTTTAAAATCCATTCCTGGAGTAGGCGTGTTGGAAATGGAGAGAAACAAGCAGGATGCGATGTGTTGCGGAGCAGGCGGTGGGAATATGTGGATGGAAGAAACGCAGGGGAAACGGATTAATGTGGAACGGACAGAACAGGCGCTGCGCCTCAATCCGACTACTATCGGAAGCAACTGCCCTTACTGCTTGACCATGATGAATGATGGAGTGAAAGCCAAGGAAGCAGAAGAACATGTAAAAACGTTGGATATCGCTGAAATAGTTGAGAGGTCACTTTAATATGTTCTGAATTAATTTAGGATAGAACAAAAGAAGTTTTGCAATGAATGGTAGGTTATTTTGTATTGTTGGATATCAATTAACAGATACTCTCGTTTGTCTAGAGGATCTTAGATTGATGGTAAATAATGAAGGAGGGAAATGTAATGTTGCTTTACAAGTTAGTAAATGAAAGTAGTAAGATTGATGATTATCGTCAGGATATGTATAAATTAGCAGGATATAATAGTATGTCCGAACCTGAATATCAGAAAATTCGTATCAAACTGGATAACATTATCGATATGTGCAAGCAAATTTCAACACTTAGACAGCATTATAAAAAAGAATCCCTATAAGTTAACAAGCAAGCCAACAGAAAAATCATAGGCCCTTAGATTGATCTAATAGAGTCATAATCATGAAAATAAGTGTTTTATTTTTTAATCTAAAGCCAATTTCACGTGGAGGGGTATTATGAACAATGAACGATATCAGAGGGGTCTAAATAAATTCCTCGAATACAATCAAGACTCAGCCCATGTTGTAAACGATAACGATAAAATACCAGACCCACTTGACAGCATCGCTCCCGATTTTCGAAGTTGGATTATTGAGTTTGCCTATGGGGATATATATAGCCGACCAGATTTAGATAATAAACAACGTTCACTTGTCACTATTTCATCCCTGGTTACCCAAGGGATTGATAAACAGTTGGAGACTCATATTAATAGAGGTTTAACTGCGGGCCTTACTTCCAGAGAGGTTATAGAATCTATTATTCAGCTCATACCTTATGTTGGGTTTCCTCGGGTTCAAAATGCTTTAATGCTTGCAAAGAAAGTGTTCGATCAGCGTCTGTGATCAGTTAGTGGGTTTTAACTATGCGTTTGGTTACTTTATGATCAAGGTTCATTCAACGTATGATGAGGTGGGAACCAATGAGACTCACAGGAGAAATTTTTAGAAAACGGCATTATTTTGATCACGATGATAAACGTAATAATTGTATCACGTTTATTTTATGCGAAAAAGGAATTCTGTTTAAGGGTGATATTATTAAAATCATCCCTATACTGAGTAATGAATTAGAAATTACAAAGGGGGTTGGAGAAAAGATTGAGGTAGAAGGGAAAATTGAATTTAGGTGCATTACCACTCCTAATGGGGAGCGTAGTCGGTTACCCATTCCTGTTATACGGCTTTGTGGATGATGAGTTTTATAAACTTATCTATCGCTATAAATATCAATTTATATAAAATTTTATTTTGGTAAGAATGTAACGATTCATTTATAGGTCCAAATTTCCAAGCCTTCGGAATTCCAAAGGCTTTTTTTCTATCAAGTTGTTGGTCAACACTAACTATTTGACAAGAGGAAAGCAGTGTTCTTTATAAACCTTCATTATTAAATTTTGTGTAAAACCAACAAATTTTTTCGACTTATTATTATGGGATTGAACATGTTGTTACATTGTAAAAAGATTTATCATTGTAATTTCATTAGAAAACATTAAGTAGCATAGGAAAAAACGAGACAAAAAAAGTCGACCTATAAGGGGTTTTATAAAATGATTTTATCTGGTTTATATAGTCTCTTAAATCAATTGGAATCCAAAAGAGAAGTCATGCACACATTGGCATCAATAAAAGGAATCACGGATCCGGAAGTATTAAAGGTCAGTCAGCAATTGGATGAATTAATAGTTACTTATCAAACTCTGGTAATTGGATGTGTCAAAAAGGGGGGGACAAACGGGAGCTCGTCATTATGGAACCTTTAACTGGTTAACGAGTTGTGCAACGATTGATTACTGATTTGGTGGTAATTGATTTTCGAAAAAAACCGATATGCAATAAATTCTAAGGATGAAATGTAAAACAATCAAAACGACTGTACTGTCCATGATGTTTATCTTCTCTTACTTTATTATCAGGAGGGAGCTTAGATGTATTATATTATGTATATTCAAACAGAAGAAACAATTTTAGAAAATATCGATCAAGTAGCAATTTACCTTATAAATGGTTGGAAACTATATGGGTACACGGATAATGAAAAACAAGCTTACTTCTTATTGAACGAGTGTCAAAATTGCTAGTAATAAGAACTCTGGGCTTAGAATACGGAATTTAACGCTATTCGTACCCATATGAAATAATTTACAAACTCTGCTTTTTCTGCTTTGAAATCTAGGCAGAAAGATGGAGTGTATGATACTCCAATATTTTGAGACTCGATTGGATTGAGTTTTTTATACTCCTCACTTTGGAATAATGTCAGATATTCTTCCTTTTTAGGGGTAAATATCGAGGAGGTACGGGGGTTAACTTGGTATAATAAATGAACGGAAAAATCGCAAAAAGCAGCAGCAATGAAATCGGATTAAACAAATCTTTCATGAAAAATCTAGAATTTCCACAATAGCACTAACCACAATTTTGTTTAAGTCAACATAGTGATTTGGTGTGCCCAGCGAGAAGATAGGTTCCAATCTACTTTATCTTTTTAATGAAGCGGAATGTACAGATGATTCTGCTTTAGCCGAGTCTGGGATAGAAGTATTTCCTAGCTTGTACTAAAACACAAAGGGTATTGGGAGAGCCAGATCTAAAACTGGCCCGAGGAAATGGTCGATTCAAGAAGAGTAGTTATTTAATTTTTAAAAAAACAAAAATGTAAGAAATACTAGACAGATCTCCTACAAATACCAATTATGAACTGGATTTATTCATTGTAAATTATTTCAAATCATTATTGTTTTGTGCAATAAACACAAAATTTATCTGTTGATATTTGTCGGAAACCAACATGGTATAGTATCCACTGTTTGTTATAATTGTAAGAAGATTAGAAACATATTAATTGATTGGAAATTTCAAAGCATGAATTTTTAATCCAACAGCTTGAGGTTGTATCAGTAATGTATTCATGGAAGGAGAGACGGGAAAGGAGGATGTTCCTTAAAGTATAACTCTATCGAGGTGTCAAGGGTTATTGAAAAATCTGGTTTTGTTTGATGAACAAGAGTCTCGTAATAATTAAGGAGGAGAAATATGCGTTCAATTAATGTAAATCGTGAAATTGATGAATCAAAATTTAATCGCTTTCATGGACTTGTTCTATTCTGGTGTTCTGTCGTTATTATTTTTGATGGTTTTGATTTAGTATTATATGGTACTGTTATGCCGGTCCTTATGGAGGAATGGTCACTTAACCCGGTTCAGGCAGGAACTATCGGCAGTTACGCTTTGTTAGGTATGATGTTTGGAGCACTCATTTTTGGTACCTTAGCGGATAGGTTTGGAAGAAAAAATGTGATATTATTTTGTGTTACTCTTTTCAGTTTATTCACAGGACTATGCGGATTGGCTACGGGGCCCTCTGAATTTGGAATCTACCGTTTTATTGCAGGTTTAGGAATAGGCGGAGTTATGCCTAACGTGGTTGCATTAATGACAGAGTATTCCCCAAAATCAATGAAGAGTACATTGGTTTGTATAATGTTTAGCGGCTATTCTATAGGTGGAGTACTTTCAGCTGGACTAGGAATTGTATTGATACCAAAATTTGGATGGCAATCTATCTTCTTTATTGGCGCCTTACCTATAATTATCCTGCCGTTGATGTACAAATATCTGTCTGATTCTATCGGGTTTCTTTTGTATAAAAATCGCAACGAACAGGTTGGTCAGTTATTGTCTAAAATAAATCCTTCATATATACCTCAGAAAAATGATCAGTATGAAATGATACTTCCTAAAAAGAACGGTATTACTGTTATGCAACTATTTAAAAGTGGGCGTGCCGTAGGTACTATAATATTTTGGATCTGTTTTTTCATGTGTCTTCTAATGGTATATGGGTTAAATACTTGGTTACCCAAGTTAATGGCAAAAGCAGGATATGAATTAGGGTCAAGCTTAATGTTCCTCGTAGTGTTGAATCTAGGTGCCATTTTCGGTGCTGTTTTTGGCGGATGGGCGGCAGATCGTTGGCACGCAAAAAAAATCTTGTTTCTATTCTATATTTTAGCTGGGGTATCTATAACCTTACTAGGAATAAAAGCTAGTACATTTGTTTTGTATGCAGTTGTTGCACTAGCTGGAGCTACAACTATAGGTACACAAATTATTGCCTATGCTTATGTTTCCCAGTATTATCCTATTGAAATGCGTTCGACAGGGATAGGTTGGTCGTCGGGAGTTGGACGGTTGGGTGGAATCATAGGTCCTACGATAGGAGGGATTCTCCTGTCCATGAATATGACATTACAATTGAATTTCCTTGTGTTTGCCATTCCAGGAATTATTTCAGCAATTGCCATTTTGTTCGTGAAGGAAAGGAACGATTCTAAACAGGTTATCGAAAATAATTTAGAACGTATTGATTCGGGCCTGGATGTCATAGCAAAATAATCTCACCATGAATAAAAAAGAAATAAGAAAGAGGCATTTCTTCATTGGGTGATCACATGGTATAATAGAATTCCAAAAACGATGGTTTATGGATCGAAAAACAACACAATGACATTGTGTTGTTTTAGATGAGGGATGTAAGTAGATCTTTTATATGCAGGGTACGCAGTTATGCAATAAATATACAGTTTTAGAGGAAACGCTTGAAAACCGTTAATTGAAGTAACGGAATTCGAGAGTTAAATAACAAGAAGCCGGTTCTTCCTCCTTAGAGTTGGGAAAACCGGATTTTTGTTTCCAAAATATTCCCTACCACATACAAATCTAGACTACTGAACCCGAAACCTTAACAGACATGGAATTGTACGTTGTGTATATGACCACAAAGTGAGCCCCGGTCAGACATCTTTACCGATGGCTAAAGTTATAAATCCCGATTCCATGCGGTTGTTGTGGTAGAGGTCTACAATGTGGTCATAATGGAATAAGTCTAGTTATTCTGTCCACAACGTGCAGTTTTCAGCTAAAAACCATTCTTTGTGCACATTAAAGACGATGGTTTAAGGTAGTCTAGTTTTGTATGTTTTCCGAGCTACCTCTTATAGTCGTAAAACATAAGGTGCCTAAACAAGTAAAATATTTGTGATTTACCATTTGCGTTGATGTTCCAGCAACCTTACCTTAAATGAAGATTTTGATGAAATTACATAATATACCGTAACAAAACCTCTCTTTTGTAACTCTACTATCTTATCGTTTTCTCAATAGACATATTTGATGTGTTTTAACTTCTTTGTAGATTTCTTCTGATCGTACCCCCTCACCGTCAATTGAAGACATTGGAAATCCTCTAAGAGAAAGAGCACTCGTTTGAGATGTTGTTATGGAATACTCCTTTTTTCACCTTTCGTGAAGTAATTTTGATTAGATAATAGCAGATTTTGAACCTGACTTGGAGACATAATCTACTAAAACCCTTCACAGAAGGGACGTTCTGTGAAGTAAATTCGAATCTAGATGCTAGATTCGAATTCAAATGGCGTAGTGCTATATTCGAAGAAGGTATACAATTTATCATTCAAAACCAGTATCATTTATTTATGCAAGATGATCGCAAATAAAATTGCACCTAACATTTTCGGGGTGTTTTTAGCCTCTTAAACTCAGCATATAAGTGAAGAGGTGTACTTCATGATCTTGATCGATTATTTAACCTATTTAAACAAAAAAGGGATTCCCGCCATACGGTTGTTTCCTATCTGAATGACCTTCACCAATTTTTGGATGCCACCGACATTCAGGGAGAGGATTACGTGACGGAAACGGATATCCGGAAATGGGTGGCTCAAATGATGCGCCCATCGGAAGGGCAGCCGCTTGCTGTTTCTACGATTAACCGTCGGTTAAATGCTTTGCGCAGTTTTTACTCCTGGGCCCGAAAGAATAAGAAATTTCAACATAACCCGATGGAGGGGATCGAGGATCTGAAAACGGCGGATGAAGATCATGAAAAGATCATGTGGCTAACCGAAGAGGAATTTGAGGATCTGCTGATTCGAATGCGAAAAACACCGGTAAATAGCCGAGGGGTGGATCCAGAGGAGAAATATCGCCGCGATCGGGCCGTGGTGTATGTATTGACTTATGCCGGGCTTCGGGTGGAGGAGTTGTCTAACCTGAAATTGAAAGACCTTGATCTCGAGATGAAACGCATTCGTGTACACGATTGATTAAAGTTCCGCTCGGAAGTGGCCAATAAAAAAGAACATGTCGCAGATTCCTCTCTATGTTTTCTATAGCCAGCGTTCTCCTCAGTTTTCGATCCGGGGGATTCAAACGATGATCGAATCCTACAGTACCCCCAAGCGGAAACTCACCCCTCATCAATTTCGGCATACCTTCTTCAAGTGGATGCTGAAAGCGACGGGGAATAATATCGAGAAGGTTAGAAGACTAGGTGGACACAGTAATATTGCCACCACTTCCCGGTATTTAAAGGATAGTTATCAGGACTTGGCTGATGCAGTGGAATCGTTGCCTAAGTTTTGAATATACGTGCAATTATTTAATTAAAATGGAACGGAAAATTAAACTCGGCGAGGCATGCGATGTGGAGAAACCAGACCGATTTACAAAAGGATAGAAATCACAAAAACGGGTTGAGTTCCACTCAACCCGTTTTATCTATGACCAAGCTTGCTTTCGAACAATGATGTCTTGTCCATCCAGGCAATTTTCCTCTGGAGATACCAGCATGTGTATGACATTTGCCACTTCTTCAGGTTGCATGATCGTAGACGCATCCTCATCAGGAACAAGACCTTTTCGCATCGATGTGGCACAACGACCCGGAAGCACGGAGTACACCCGAATTTTATAAGGCTTAAGCTCATCGCTTAAGGATCTAGAAAAGCCGACGACTGCCGATTTGGACGAGGCATAAGCCAACCAACCAGGCCTGGATGTAATCCCCGATGTGGAAGCTACGTTAAGAATGATCCCGCCTTTATCCTTCATGAAGTTCACAGATAATTTGGTAAGCCAAAACATGGCCGTTACATTGACATCAAAGGTTTTTTTCCAGGTTTCAAGATCACACTCCAAAATGTTGGCAGCTTTAGCATAGCCCGCAATATTAAGCACAATATCAATGCTATGGAATGTTTGATAGATTTCATTAATGACCTGTTGGACATCCTCATGACGGGTAATATCCAGATCGAATAACATGATGTTTTTATCTTGGTTCATTAGGCTTTTTGTATCCAATAAATCTTGCTCTCCCAACGATAGGAGAGCAAAGTTGTCAATATCATCTCGTTGACTCAGGCGAATGGCCGTCTCCCGACCGATCCCTGTACCGGCTCCCGTGATTATACAAGTGCGCATAGAAATCCACCTTTACGAAATAGTCTTAGGCAACACAGTGAAAAATAAGAAAGATAAATAAGGTTTTTGTAGGGGGTGAAAGGGATTTCAGACAGAAGAATAACAGATGAGCAGGTATGGATATATTATCTAACTATTGGATATTTTACATGAACTCGGAACTTTGTCAATAGGTATATGAATGCTAAAAATAACTTCATATAATGCAGTAATATAAATTAGAATGCAAAACTAAAAGAAATACAATCCAATAAAAAATATTTAAAAAAGTGTAGACAATTAAACAGGACAGTTATATAATTGCATCGTAGGGATTGAGCATATGATCACAAAAATGAACAAATTCTCATCAGTGGATAGACGGGGTGAACAAAATTGCAGGATAGGGATGGTCTTCTAACGAAAGTTGCTTATATGTACTATATCGACAATCTATCTCAGCAGGAAATAGCAACACAATTAGATTTATCTAGGGCGAAGGTTTCCCGAATGATTCAGGAAGCAAAAGACCGGGGGATTGTAGAAATTAAAATTCATCCGGCACATTCGCGCTGCTATGAACTCGAAAGAATCTTGAAGGGAAAGTACGGGATTAGCGAAGCTCTTGTCGCTCCGGTATATTCCACAAAAGAGGAGAGTATTCTCAAGTCTCTTGGGAAATTGGGGGCTGAGTATATATATCAGAATGTAAAAGAAGGTATGACCATAGGGTGTTCAATGGGAAGGACACTTAGTCAATTAGCAAATGCTTTCCAGTCAAAAGTAAAAGTCGCCTGCAATGTGGTACCGATATCCGGAGGCCTGGGCAATATTAACCCGGAGATTCATGCTAATGAAATCTGCAGAAGATTAGCTGAAAGTTTGGGAGGTACCGTTTTTCCGTTATATGCGCCAGCGATTGTTTCAAGTGAGGAGATAAAAGACGCCATTATGCAAGACTCAATGATTGAGCAAGTATTAGAGAAGGCAACTAACGCTGATATTACCATAGTGAGCGTGGGGGTAGTCTCCTCTTCCACTTTCTTGGATATTGGAAGTATTACGGAACAAGAAGCCATGCAGTTGGAAAGAGAAGGTGTGGTTGGTGATATTGCATCATGGTTTTTCGGCGCCACGGGAGAGATTCTTGATTTAGATTTTCACAAACGAGTGGTCGGACCTAATTTTTATGAAATCCGGAATGGATCCAAGGTAATATTGGTGGCAGGAACTCAATCTAAACGAGATGTTATTGCAGCGGCACTTAGAGGAAAATTGGTTGATACCCTCATTACAGATGAGAATGTAGCCAAATATTTAATTGAATTAGCCTAAGTGCAAATAAAGAGAGGGGGAAGGATCTCGTGAAAAAAGAGTTGGTCATGGGAATTGATGCAGGTACGGAGAGTGTACGTGTGGGTCTCTATGATCTTCAGGGGAATGAAGTGGCTTTCGGCAGTACCAGTTATAAAACATACCATCCGAAGCCAGGCTGGGCAGAACAAGACCCTCGTGAGTGGTGGGATTGCCTTGTAGCAAGTACCAGGAAGGCCATGAGTGAGGTACAAGCGACTAAGGAACAGATCATCGGAATTGGTATGGATGCAACCGCTTGTAGTCTGGTTCTATGCATGAACGATGGATTTCCTTTACGGAGATCTTTAATCTGGATGGATGTACGAGCTAGTGAAGAAGCGTCGTTCATTGCGGCTACCGGTGATAACGCTCTCAAGTTTAACGGGTTTGGCAACGTCTCTGCCGAATGGGCGCCATGTAAGGCGCTTTGGCTTAAAAGAAACGAGCCGGAGAATTACCACAAAGCGGAGAAAGTGGTTGATTTCGCTGATTGGTATATGTATAAGCTCACCGGCAAATGGTCTGCGAGCATTTGTACGGCGACGACGAGATGGTACTATAACCGGGAAGAGGGCGGCTGGCTTCATCGTTTTTATGAGAGGGCAGGATTAGAAGATCTGATTGTAAAGTTCCCAAAGCATGTCTACGATCTGGGTGAACATGTCGGGGGACTATCCAAGGAGGCAGCAGATGAACTTGGTTTGCTCGAGGATACTCCTGTAGCCCAAGGAGGGGCAGATGCTTTTGTCGGAATGATCGGATTGGGAGTGGTCAAGCCCGGACGGCTGGCCTTGATTACCGGATCTTCTCATCTTGTGCTCGGTTTAACGGAGCAAAGTATACACGCCAAAGGTGTTTTTGGTTCTTTCCCCGATGCGATCGTACCGGGATTGAGAATGGTAGAGGGAGGTCAGATTTCAACAGGATCCATTATCAATTGGTTCCGTACTAATTTTTGTAAGGACTTAGAAGAGACAGCTAAAACGATGGGGGTAAGCGTTTACGATTTATTAACCTTGAAAGCTTCGGAAATTGAGCCGGGTTCCGATGGACTACTAGTCCTTGACTACTGGCAGGGAAATCGAACGCCTTTTGTTGAGCCTTCCGTTCGTGGAATGATTTATGGACTATCCTTGAAGCACACCCGTGAACACATATTCCGCGCCATAATGGAAGGGGTAGCTTATGGTACGGATCATATCATCCAGACCTTTAAGGATAACGGATTCCAGGCAAACGAAGTCTATCTGGCAGGCGGTGCTGCCAACAATAGATTGTACATGCAGATTCATGCCGATGTGAGCAATATCGGGATTAACATACCAAACGTTACACAGGCGCCTAGTTTAGGTTCAGCCATTCTGGCCAGTGTGGCTGCCGGGGCTCATAAAGACATCCAAGAGGCCGTCAGTCAAATGGTACATTTCAAGGATAGAATTGAACCCAACTCGAGAAATCATGAAGTTTATAAGCGTCTAGCCGAACAGTACCGAAAAGCGTATCCCCAATTCGGCGATTGGATGAGAGAAACAACAGGCATTTCATAACATGGCGAAAGTCATTTTATGTATATAAAAACTGTAAAAGTAAGGAAAGGATGTGGTTCAATTGCCGACGATTTCGGCGTCCATACTGGCCGCTAATCATGTGTACTTGGCCAAAGATGTAATGGAGCTTGAAAGAAACAAGGTAGACTGGATTCATGTGGATATTATGGATGGTCATTATGTCAATAACCTGACCTTTGGTCCAAAAACCATCGAAGATCTTCGCAAGGTGACATCACTGCCCATTGATGTTCACCTCGAGATGTACAGGCAAGACCAAGTCATCGACAGTTTCATCAGTGCAGGTGCAGACATGATAACCATCCAATTTGAGAGCTGTCCGCATCCCCTCCGTGCAATAGAACAAGTGAAGAAGAGGGGTTGTCAAGTTTCCATGGCCTTTGCTCCAACAGCAACTTTTGATCAGATACAATCCCTCGTTCGCGATGTGGATCAGGTCAATCTCATGACAGTAGAGCCTGGCTTTGGCGGCCAACCATTGCGCAGGGAAGTTTTGCCCAAGATAAAAAGAGTAAGGGATCTTGTCGAATCCGAAAACTTGCCTGCTATCATTGCCGTTGATGGCGGAGTAAACGAATGGACAATTCCCGACCTGGTCTTACACGGGGCACAAAATCTAGTAATAGGGACCATGCTCTTCTCCAACGAGGATGTCAGCCGAAACGTTGAGAAGGTCAAGTCTTTATTCTTAATAAAAAGCTGAAAAACTTAACTAAAGGGGAGAAATTGAATGCTAAGAAAATGGTTTTACTTGATTCTCAGTGCTTTGGTTGCTTTGTTGGTTGGATGCTCGAACCAGGAAATTCAACAGACTTCCAGTAAGGAAGGCGGATCTACTTCTAATTCTAGCACGAATGCTTCCGATCCACAATCAAACGGAAATGCTCAGCCTGCTTCCGGCGGGAAGAAGCAGTTGAAGATTGCGTGGGTACATATGACCGCAGGTGCTAATTCTGAACAGCGGGCTAAGAAAGGCTTTGAAGACTATATTAAAGCTCAAGGGTATGATTGGGAGCTAAGCGTCTCGGACAGTAAAGGTTCTGGACAAACATGGGCTTCCAATGTAGAAGATGCGGTCCAAAGAAAAGTAGATGCCATTATTGTATCAATGGCTGACTTGCGTGCAGGGAAGGCTGCTCTGGAAAGCGCTCAAAAGGCTGGTATTCCGGTTTATTCCATCGATTCTGGCTGGACTCCAGGCATTGAAGTTGATATAACGAGCAACAACTTCGTAATGTCCTCTAAGGTTTCGAGTTACCTCACTGACCGTTTAGGCGGCCAAGGGAAAATTGTTGCCTTCAAGATGGCCGAACATCACGGTGTTCGCAAAAGAGGCGAAGTATTAGATCTTGTTGCAAAAGAGAATCCAGGTATTGAAATTATTGAATCCCATAATATCGATTATACCAATTTCTACCAAGATACATTACAAACTATGGAAGACTATCTCCAACGTTATGGAAAAGATATTAAAGCTGTATGGGCTGGTTGGGATGAGCCTGCTATGGCTGCTGCTGCAGCGATTCAAGCTGCCGGCTTCAGTAAAGAAGATATCATTGTCGTAGGGATTGATGGCCATGCACCAGCGATTGAAGAAATGAAAAATGGTTCTCCTATGGTAGCAACTGTTGCACAAGGCTTTGAAGTAATGGGTGAAAAAATTGCCAATTATATCTATGAAATCAATGTTAATGGAAAACCAAAGAGTGAAGTCATTACATCTACAACTGTTTATGTAGACACTCCTTTGATTACGGATGCCAACCTACCTGGAGAAGGGGTTCCGGCATATAAAGCACCAGATCTTTATAACGCCAAGTAAGAAAGTTATATGAAAGGGTGTATGGGTCAGCCTGTAACACCCTTTCCTTTCTTACATCTTAAAAAGGAGGTTGCGAGAGTGGTTGCTCTATTAAACGTTCATGATGTTGAAAAAAGTTTTCCGGGAGTAAAAGCGTTACAAAATGTTCAGTTCCAGCTGGAACGAGGCGAAATCCATGCTTTGGTGGGTCATAATGGGGCGGGTAAATCCACGTTCGTAAAGGTAATCACTGGAACGTATATACCTGAAAAGGGGAATATTCTCTTAGAAGGTGAGAAAGTGGTATTTCGAAACACGAGAGATGCCATTGAAAAAGGGATAGGTATTGTTACGCAGGAAGGCAGTCTGATTCCGAATTTCAATTCTATTGAAAATATTTTTTTAGGCAATGAAATTAATCGTAATGGATTTATCCATACGAAAGCATTATTCGAAAAAGCCAAAGAGTTGATGGCATCATTAGGGGTAACAATTGATCTCCATAAGCAAGTGAAAGATTTAAACCCGGCTCAACGAAAATTAATAGAAATCATGAAGATTCTGTATCTTAAACCAAAGGTTTTGATTTTAGATGAGCCAACAGCTGCTCTTTCAGACAAAGAGCGGAAACAGTTATTTGCGGTCATGAACAAGTTAAAAAATGATGGGATAGGAATCATTTTTATTACCCACTACATGGATGAGGTGTTTCTCATGTCTGACCGGATTACGGTCCTACGAAATGGCATGCATGTAGGTACCAGGGTAACGGAAAACACGACGCAAGATGAGATTATCAAATTGATGATTGACAAGGATCACCATGAAGAATATCCAGAAAAACATCATAAAGTTGGTGATGTTTTACTAGATGTGAAAGATTTATCGGATGGTGAACGGGTGTTTTCTGCTAGTTTAACTATCAGGAGGGGAGAAATAGTCGGAATATTCGGTACTGTTGGAGCTGGAAGAACAGAACTTGCTGAAATGATCTTTGGAGCTGTTCCGAGGAAAACGGGCGAAATCCATATTGAGGGGAAAAAGGTAAAAATCCGCAATGTTGCCGATGCCATGAAGAATGGGATCGCTCTTATCCCCGAAGACCGCTTGCGTAAAGGATTAATCCTGAACGATTCAGTTAAATCCAACTTAACAATTTCCTTCTTGAAAGAGATGTCCATCATGGGTTGGCTTCTTCCCAAAAAAGAGGTATCAAAGGTTAAAGATGCGGTGAAGAAGCTTAATATCAAAACGCCGGAAATAACCACGAAAATTAGTACGTTAAGCGGGGGGAACAAACAAAAGGTTTGCTTTGGAAAAAGAACCATGTCAGATGATAACAAGCCGACGGTGTATATATTTGATGAGCCCACAGAGGGTGTAGATATCGGCGCCCGCGCGGAAATGTATAATATCATGGTTTCTTTGCTTGAAGAAGGGGCTGGGATTTTGCTAATTTCCTCTGACATTTCGGAGGTCTTGGGCCTTTCTGACCGAATTTATGTGATGAGAAACGGTCAAATTGTGGATGAGGTGCATAAGCACGACCATTCGCACGAACGCTTGATTGAATCATCATTAGGGGTTTAATAACAAAAGGAGAGGATATCACATGTCTAATATCGCATTAGAATCTAAGTTAGATACTAAACGAACCGATTTCGGCTACTATTTTTCCAATTACGCGACCATCGGTGCGCTTCTGCTTGTGTTCATTGTTTTTTCAGTGATTGCTGATCGTTTTTTGGATGCTTCGAACCTGGTCAACGTTGTTCGTCAAGTTTCTACTCTTGCCATTGTAGCCTATGGTTTGACTATTGCGATGGCTGCAGGAGACTTTGACCTTTCGGTAGGAGCCGTTGCCGGATTGTCCGGGGTTATTGTTACTGGTTTGCTTACTAAGGGAATTTCTTTACCTGTTGCTTTGCTTTGCGCCATTGGTGTGGGTATTGTATTTGGTTTATTAAACGGTGCGGTGACTACTAAAATTGGAATACCATCTATTATTGTTACATTAGGGACTTCGTCTGTCGCAACTGGAATTATCTTTATGTATACAGATGGAAGAGCTATCTATGGGGGATTACCGCAATCCTTTACATTTTTCGGTCGAGGGAATGCTTTTGGCCTACCAACACCGATTATCATTATGCTTATCCTTGGTTTAGCAACTTATATTCTATTGAATAAAACTACAGCTGGGCGTTACATCTATGCAGTAGGTGGGAACGCAGTCGCTGCCAAATTATCTGGGATCAATACATTAAAGTATCGTACGTTGGGATTGATCTTTAGTGGTTCAGGTGCTGCAATTGCTGGAATCGTGCTAGCCTCAAGACTGGGAAGCGGACAGCCTACCGCAGGGGCATCATTCCTTATGGACGCTCTGGCTGCCGTATTTTTAGGGATGACCACCATTAAGGTTGGCCAGCCCAATGTGATGGGGACCATAGTCGGTGTTATGTTAATTGGAGTTATTAATAATGGACTAAACCTGCTGGGACTTCCATTCTATGTCCAAGACATTGCCAAGGGGATCATTATGGTTGGAGCTATCGCATTTGCGGCAAGAAAGAATGATCTGAAGTTTTTCTAAGAGTTTTATCTAAAATAAATTGAAATTAAATCAAATTTTAGGATCTAAACGAAAGAAGGAGGAGTGGAGATGTTAACAGACTTAAAATTACCTTCCCCATTTACAAAGGAAAAATTGACTGATTTGCTTCATCAAATGTGGCTCATCCGTTTCTTCGATGAAAAAGTAGATGAGTTCTTTGCGAAGGGTCTCATTCATGGGACGACCCACTTAGCTGTCGGCCAGGAAGCCACTGCTGCTGGAGCTTGTGCCCTTTTAACGGACGAAGATAAAATCACCAGTACGCACCGCGGACACGGCCACTGTATTGCCAAGGGTGCACAGGTAGACCGCATGATGGCGGAATTGTTCGGTCGTGAAACTGGCTATTGCAAAGGAAAAGGCGGATCCATGCATATCGCTGACTTAGATAAAGGAAACTTGGGAGCCAACGGGATCGTTGGCGGAGGAATCCCCATTGCTGTTGGATCTGCCTTGACTTCCAAAATGAAAAACCTTGGTTATGTGACGGTATCCTTCTTTGGCGATGGGGCAACCAATGAGGGGAGCTTCCATGAAGCATTGAATATGGCTTCCATTTGGAAACTTCCGGTGATCTTCTTCTGTGAAAATAACCAATACGGCATGTCCGGACCTGTCAAAGAAATGGTCAATATTGAAAACATCGCCGATCGTGCAGGTTCTTACGGCATTCCTGGAGTCGTCGTCGATGGAAACGACTTGTTTGCCGTGATCGAAGTCATGGCTCAAGCCATTGAGCGTGCGAAAAAGGGCGAAGGCCCTACGTTAATTGAAGCAAAGACTTACCGCTTCAAAGGTCACTCCAAAAGTGACGCGAAAAAATACCGGACGCGTGAAGAGGAAATGGATTGGAGAAATAACCGTGATCCCATCGCTCTTTACAAAAATCGCCTCATTGATGAAGGCATCTTGACTGAAGAGCAAGCCCAAGCGATTGAACAACAAGCGAAAAAAGAAATCGAAGACGCGGTCGTCTTTGCCGAGAAGAGCCCAATGCCTGGCCTCGAAACATTGGAAGAAGACGTATTCTCGTAAAAATAGATCGAAGTATTCCTATATAAACCTTGGAAATGAGAAGGAGCAACTAAAGGATGAGAGAGATTACGTATTTAGAAGCGGTTCGCGAAGCGATGCAAGAAGAAATGAGAGCCAATCCGGATGTATTTATTATGGGGGAAGACATCGGGGTGTACGGCGGAGCGTTCGGTGTGACCCGCGGAATGATCGAAGAATTCGGACCTGAACGTGTCAGAAATACCCCGATTTCCGAAGCCGCCATTGCGGGTGCTGCGGTTGGAGCGGCCATGACTGGCATGCGCCCGATCATGGAACTTCAGTTCTCTGATTTTATCACGATTGCCATGGATCAATTGGTCAACCAAGCAGCAAAGAATCGTTATATGTTCGGAGGGAAAGGAAAAACTCCGATGGTCGTTCGTACCCCATCTGGCTCAGGAACGGGGGCTGCTGCCCAGCATACCCAGAGTTTGGAAGCTTGGATGGCCCATATCCCAGGACTGAAAGTCATTCAGCCTTCTACCGCCTATGATGCCAAAGGTCTTTTAAAGGCCGCCATCGACGACGATAACCCGGTCATTTTCTATGAACATAAATTATTGTATCGTACCAAAGGGCATGTTCCGGAAGGTTCCTATTCAATCCCGATCGGTAAAGCCGATATTAAACGCGAAGGAACCGATGTTACCATTGTGGCAACTGCCATCATGGTTCACAAGGCGCTTCAAGCAGCCGTTGAATTAGAAAAAGAAGGCATCAGCGTAGAAATTGTCGATCCCCGCACGATCGTTCCTTTAGATGAAGAAACCATTATCGAATCCGTGAAGAAGACCGGTCGTTTGGTGGTCGTCCATGAAGCGGTGAAGCGCTGCGGAATCGGCGGAGAAATCGCCAGTATGATCGCTGAAAGCGAAGCTTTCGATTATTTGGATGCTCCCATCAAGCGCTTAGGCGGATTGGCGATTCCGATGCCCTATAACCCGATCCTCGAAAAAGCCGCGATTCCTCAAGAACAAGATATTATTGCCGCTGTCAAAGAGACATTAAACCGAGTCTAGGAGGGAAAGCGACGATGGCAACAGGCGTATTCATGCCCAAACTGAGTATGACGATGGAAACAGGTACCATCCTGCAGTGGTACAAACAAGTCGGGGACGATGTGAAAGAAGGAGACCTCCTTTTGGAGGTCTTGACCGACAAAATCAATATTGAAGTGGAATCGTATGCTACGGGGAAACTACTTAAGGTTTATTTTGGTGCCGATGAAGTGGTTCCTGTGAACCAAATCATCGGGTACATTGGCGAAGAGAATGAGATCGTTCCTGACGTCCCTCCTGCTGTCGATGGAGGCAATGCTCAGGAAGAGGTGGCTGCCACTGCCAGTGTGGAAGCACCCGTTCAAGAAGCAACAGAAAATCAATCTGACTCAGAAAAAGTGCGTGCAACTCCTGCAGCACGGAAAGCAGCGAAAGACAAAGGCATCTCCCTTCACCAAGTGAATGGATCCGGTCCCAATGGTCGTGTCCATAAAACGGATGTCGAAATCTATACACCTGCAAATGCCGTCAAGGCTACTCCTTTGGCCAAGAAGATTGCCGATGCTGAGGGCATTGCGCTTGACACCATCCAAGGTACTGGTGTACAGGGCAAAGTGCGCAAGGATGATGTATTGAACAGCATCAAATCCGCATCCAATGAGGCTCCAGCCGAAGCGGAAAAAGTGAAATTGGAAGGCATGCGCAAGGTTATCGCTCAAAGGATGGTACAAAGCGTGACTACGGCACCGCACGTCACTCTTTCAACTGAAGTGGATATGACCGGATCGATGGAAATGAGGAAAGCCCTTCTCCCTCTCATTGAAAAGAAAACAGGCCTGCGTGTCTCTTATACGGAAATTATCATGAAAGCTGTTTCTCATGCCCTGGTCCTGCATCCAAAGGTCAATGCTTCTCTGCAAGGAGACTATATTATCTCCAATCCGCACGTCAATATCGGTTTAGCCGTTGCCGTTCCGAACGGATTAGTCGTTCCCGTCGTGAAGCAAACCGAGCAAAAAGGCTTGGCTGATCTGACCGCTGACTGCAAACAATTTGCCAAATTAGCGAGAGAAGGTAAATTATTGCCTGCCCATATGTCAGGTGGAACCTTCACCATCAGTAATCTGGGCATGTACCCGATCGATGTGTTCACCCCGATCATTAACCAACCGGAAACCGCGATTTTGGGTGTCGGCCGCATTAATGAGAAACCGGTTGGCGTAAGCGGACAAATTGTCCTTCGTCCGATGATGACCCTCAGCCTTTCTTTCGACCATCGTGTGATCGATGGGGCACCAGCTGCTGAGTTCCTACAAACCGTGAAAGAAGCACTTGAAAATCCATATCAATTGATGGTGTAGAGAGGAAAAATAGCGATGAAAACCTACAATATTGCAGTCGTCGGCGGCGGTCCTGGCGGTTACGTAGCCGCCATTCGTGCGGCGAAAGAAGGAAAAAGCGTGGCCTTAATTGAAGCGGATCATTTAGGCGGCACTTGCCTGAATCGGGGGTGTATTCCCTCCAAAACGCTTCTTCGCCATGCCGAAGTCATTGAAGATATTAAAGCAGCGAAAAGCTGGGGAATCGAGACGGGTCCACTCACCCTTTCCCTGGATAAGATGATGGCTCGCAAAGACCAAGTGATCAAGCGGTTGAGAGGAGGCATTGGCGCTCTTTTGAAGGCAGGAAAAGTCGATGTTTACCAAGGGATAGGCACTGTTCAAGCGGATAAGAGTATTATTATTTCCGGTACCGAAGATCAGACCATCAAGGCTGAGTCTATCATCCTCGCCACCGGTTCGGCACCCTTTGTTCCCCCTATTCCTGGAACGGATCAAGTCTCTTACCATACCAGTGATACGATTTTTGGGATTACTCAAATTCCGGATTCGATCGTCATCATTGGGGGCGGAGTGATTGGAGTCGAATTTGCTTGCATTTTCGAAAGCTTAGGTACCCAAGTAACGGTGGTGGAAATGGCCGATCGACTTGTACCAATGGAAGATCCGGATGCCTCTGCCGCTCTTCGAAAAGCGTTGCAGAGAAAGAACATATCCATCCTAACTGAAACCAAAGTGGAATCCTTAGCTACCGGTCAAAACGGAAATGTGGTGAAAATTACTGATCCTTCTGGCAATCCTGCGGAACTTCATTGCTCCGAAATCCTCATTGCTGTCGGTCGCAGGCCGAACGTATCTGGCATTGCCGATTTAGGATTAAAGATGAATGGTCCATTCGTTGAAGTGAACGATTATATGGAAACCAGCATCCCTGGCATCTATGCGGTCGGTGACCTAATTGGCGGATGGCAGTTGGCCCATGTGGCCAGTGCGGAAGGAACGGTTGCGGCCCTCAATGCAGCAGGACAGCGGACCCCGATCAATTATCGCGTCGTTCCTCGTTGTGTGTATACCCAACCAGAGATTGCCAGCGTTGGCCTGACCGAAGAAGAAGCCCGGAAAAAGGGATACTCGGTGAAGGTGGAAGTCTATAAGCATGCGGCAAACGGAAAAGCGATGGCCATTGATCACACGGATGGATTTATAAAGATCATTGCCGATCAAAAATATGGAGAGATTCTCGGTGTGCTTCTCGTCGGAGCCCATGTTACAGAAATGATCGCTGCCCCATCCGCCTTTATGCATTTGGAAGGAACCGTAGAGGAAATGGCTAATATGATCTATCCTCACCCTGCTGTTTCCGAAACCATGATGGAAGTAGCGGCGAGCTGGCTTGGAAAAGGTGTTCATTCCTAAGATAAACCATTAAAAATGGGGTTTATCACAACAAAACTACAGAGGGGGTATTTCTTTGAATATCATGGATAAGTTCAGTCTAAAGAATAAGGTTTCAGTTGTGACAGGTGGTGCGATAGGGTTAGGGAAAGCCATGGCTACCGCTTTGGCACAAGCTGGATCCCATATTGTCATAGCGGATATGAATCTTGAGGGAGCCCAACAAACAGCTAATGAACTTCGTGAACAAGGAGTAGAGACGTTAGCTGTTCAGGTTGATGTTACCAATGAGCGACAAGTGGATGAAATGGTTGAGGCCGTGTTAAGGAAGTTCGATAAGATCGATGTTCTATTTAATAATGCAGGGATATGCCAACATGTCAAGGCAGAGGAAATGAGTTATGAGGATTGGAATAAAATTATGAATGTCAATCTTAATAGTGTCTTCCTTGTATCTAAGGCAGTAGGGAAAGTCATGATCAGGCAGAATCAGGGTAACATTATCAATATTTCTTCCATGACAGGAGTGATTGTTCCGATTCCACAATGCCAAGTAGCCTATAATGCTTCAAAAGCAGGTGTTATCATGCTTACGAAAAGTTTAGCCTTTGAATGGGCGCAGCATAATATTAGAGTGAATACGATCGCACCAGGGTTTATGAAAACGGAGCTAACCAGACCGTTTTTTGAAGGCAATAGTGCAATGACGGAGAGTTGGTTGGATTTAACACCGATGAAAAGGCCGGGGGTTCCCGAGGAATTGGGAGGCCTAGCCGTATATCTGGCTTCAGATGCCTCTTCTTTTGCTACGGGCGGTGTCTTTGTAATAGATGGAGGATATACCATATAGAATCTGGCTTAACTGCCACAAAGGGGTTTGATAGAATGTTCGATTCCATCAAGGAAGCGGTTGAAGATCTGAAGCAAGGAAAGATGATTATAGTAGTCGATAATGAAGATCGCGAAAATGAGGGAGATCTTGTGGCTTTAGCTGAAAAGGTTTCACCCGAGATGATTAATTTTATGATCAAAAATGGGAAGGGACTAGTTTGTTGTCCCATTACGAAAAGTCGTGCCGAAGAACTTGATCTCAGTTTGATGGTACAGCAAAATTCCGATCGCCATCAGACTGCTTTCACTGTATCTATTGATCATATTACCAATACAACAGGTATTTCTGCTTATGAACGTGCGGATACAATTCGTGCACTTGTGAACCGCGTGACGAAAAAATCTGACTTTCGTAGGCCAGGGCATATCTTTCCTTTAATTGCGGAAGAGGGAGGCGTTTTGGAACGAGCAGGACATACGGAAGCGGCGATCGATTTGGCTAAACTGTGTGGTGCCCATCCATCAGGGATTATTTGCGAGATTATCAAGGAAGACGGAACAATGGCTCGAGTACCGGATTTGTTTTTGTTCAGGAAAAGCTATGGTTTGAAGATGATCACAATTGCCGATCTCATTCTATATCTGACGAAAGAAGTTAGCCGCTCCCATTAAAGTGTAGTAGACTAGGTTTTAGGATTAAATTACAGTACACCTTAGAGAAGGTGGGGACAAATGTCCTACTAGATCGTTTTTTTGATATCGATGCCCTTGCCGATCGATTTTGCTGTATTTGATAAAACAGGAGAAAAATTAGTAGTGCCTATTGAATATGATGGACAACAACATTTTTGCTCCGATAAGCAACTAGGGAAGGGAAGAGATTTAAACTGATTCAAATTCGCGATCACATCAAGACTGAATATTGCTGAACCAAGAACATCCCTTTATGTCATAGATTTTCTAAATCGTGTAGTACCATCTTCCTAACGTCCGATAATCGAGCGGTATCGAACATGGTTCAAGAAGAATTACTTCCAGGAGAACAACGAGAAAAGGTTAGCTATGTTGTATCTATCGAGGATCTTAAAAAGATTTTGGGTGTAGACATCCACTCTAGTACAACAAGCCAACCATTGAAAAGAATAGATAAAGCCTCGGTCAATTTGACTGGGGCTTTTATGTTTATTTGAGGATAACGATCACACGGATGGCCTATTGGACTTCTACTCAAGAGATTAAAAGGGGTTTTCCGCATTTTTTCGCCATAGCCCCCCAGTTCCCCTCTCTATAGCGTTTTGCACTGTGTGGCTCACTGAGGTCGGTTGAATATACAATATATATTTGTGGACTTTTTTGTGCGATATATCTGCCACAGAAACTACCATTGAGACGAAAGTGATTTTTTTGTAGAAAAGAATTATACTAAATATATTAATAAATAAGCGTTTACAAAAAGATCAATATAATTGGCATAGATATTGCAATTAAAATTAAGCGTGGGGGGAAAGTTCATGAAGGATCGTATCAAGCAGATTATCAGTAAAGAAGATCCAAATAATCCGCTAGCAGATGAACAAATTGCTAGACAACTAGGAATGAGACGGGATGAAGTGACATTAATTCGTCATGAATTGAAAATTCCTGATTCTAGAAAGCGGCGTATTCCAGTACTAAAAAAAGAAATTGCGAATCTTCTCAAGCAATTCCCCAAAATTTCTAATAGGGAACTCACGAACAAATTACAAGAGAAAGGAATTGATGTTTCAAGATCTACAGTAAGCAACATTAGGGAAGAGGTGCAAGCGTTATCAGATGAGAGCACACTTAAAGCTGTGCCTTCTCAAGAAAACAGTAAAAATACTATCCATAAAATGTCGGCCTTTTCTTCGATGATTGGTTCCCAAGGAACTTTAAAAACAGCCATACAACAAGCTCAAGCAGCGGTTCTATATCCGCCTCATGGTCTTCACACCCTATTTTTTGGTCAAACAGGGGTTGGGAAAAGTAAAATGGCGGAAGCCATGTACCAATTTGCTGTAGAGAATGAGGTGATGAGGAAAAATGCCCCTTTTGTTGTATTCAACTGTGCCGATTACGCGAAAAACCCTCAGTTATTACTTTCCCAACTTTTTGGGTACATCAAGGGAGCTTTTACCGGGGCAGATCAAGAGAAGGACGGTCTTGTAGATCGCGCAGATGGAGGTATCTTGTTTCTGGATGAGATCCATCGACTTCCACCGGAGGGACAAGAGAACTTATTTTATCTGATAGATAAAGGTGTTTATCGTAGATTAGGGGAAGTTGGTTTTCAGCGCAATGCAGAAGTTCTTATTATTGGTGCTACCACAGAAAGTCCCGAATCAAGTTTGTTAATAACTCTTCGTCGTAGAATTCCTATGGCGATTGAAATCCCGTCTCTTTCTAACTGGTCACATAAAGAGAGACTTTCCTTGATTTTTCACTTTTTTAATGAAGAAACGAATAGGATCCGTAAAGAGGTCATTGTTGAAAGAGAAGTTATCTCCTCCCTGATGTCTTATGACTGTCCAGGGAATACCGGTCAACTGCATAGTGATATCCGTGTATTATTTGCCAAGGGATTTCTCAAACATTTGAGCCAGGTGGAGCAGGATCATGTACATGTGGAATTTCAAGATTTACCTCTGCATGTCATGAATAGCTATTCTTCACAAGACATGCAAACGAATACGAAGGTGCTTAAGAAGGATCAATATCTATTTATCCCTGGTCAGCAGTCGTCGATCTCAGTAGAAAGTAATGAGAGAATAGAAACTGAGCCTCTACTTTACGATTGGATTGTTAAGCGTTATCAAAACTTGAAGGAAGAAAGACAAAAAGATGAATTGATTCAGTTGATTATTAGCAAAGAGCTAAATTCCCGTCTACATGTAGATGAGGCAGAAGATCAGGTCAAATTAGAAGCACGGCTTCAGCGACTGGCCAAATTAGTGGGCAAAGAAATCGTTCAAACCGTCGAACAGATGTTGTGGATTGCGGAAAAACATTTGGTTCTGGACTATGACAAAATATCTTATGTTTTGGCGATTCACTTAAAAGGATTGCTTGAACGATATCGGACAGGTAACGGATTGGGTTCTGATACTGAGAGTGAGATTAACTTAGATTCCATTGAGTATAAAGTGGCTGAAGAGATGAGTAAAGTGATTTTTACCACATGGGAAATTCAGATACCGCTTCATGAAATTGGCCTCATTGCTACGTATTTAAGGCAATGCAGTACGCTCGTTGATTCCAAGAAGTTTATTGGTGTTGTCGTGGCTTCGTATGGTCAGATTGCCAAGAGTATGGTAAATGTAGCTCACCGCTTGTTTGAAAAAAAACATGCTGTTTCGGTAGAACTGTCTTGGGACGATGAAATTGAACATGCCATTGAGCGTATTGGACTAGCGTTGCAAAAGGCTGATCAAGGAGCAGGCGTCATTCTTCTAACTGACATGGGGACACATTTTTTAGAAGATGAAGAGTGGGGAAAGAGATTTGGTGTCCATACGAAAGTGATTTCGTTCGTAACGACTTCGCTTGTAGTGGAGGTATTGAGAAAATGTCTCTATACAGATCTACCTATCCATCAGCTTTCAGTTGATGTAGGTCAACGAAAGCATGAGTCGGTTATCTTTTCCCGTTCATTGGTTTCTAAGCCAAAAGCAATTATATGCATTTGTCTTACCGGGGAGGGTTCCGCTCGTAGTCTCGGTTGCCTTGTGCAGGAAAGCCTTGGAGAAAAGGGAGAGCAACTGACTTACTTGTATGGAAGTTCCATGTCTATCCGAAACCAATACAAAGAATGGGTTGAAACATATCATATTTTAGCTGTAGTAGGTACCGTCGATCCCATGTTAGAAGGGATTCCGTTTATTTCATTTAATGAGATTGTTGACGAAACAGGGCTAGTATTTTTGAAAAGATTATTGCTTACTCAGGAACGTTTAGATTTCGGAGTGGAAAAAGACAGACCTTTACGCTTGCAGGACCTTCTTTCTTCTGAGCTAACCTTTGGCTCTATGGAGGCTAAGTCCAAAGCAGAGGTAATCGAGAAATTATCGGATGCACTTGTGAAGTTAGGTTATGTTCAGAGTGGTTTTGAGGAGAAGGTATGGGAAAGAGAAAACTTGAGCCCTACCCTCATTGCGGAGATTGCGGCTATTCCGCATGCAGATCCTTCGCAAACTAGGAAGCCAGCCATCGCCGTGGCTATACTCAAGGATCCGGTGGAGTGGGAGCCGGGTGTGTGGATTCAGAACATATTTATGTTAGCGATTAATGAAAAATGCCAGCCAGCAGTCGAGGAATTGTACAAGTACATTACTGCTCCGGATTGTCAGTACGATTATAGGACACACGAATTGAATGGAGGTTTAACCATGGAAAAACAAGTCGTTATTCAAAATAAAACAGGATTGCATGCTCGTCCGGCTTCCGAGTTTGTTAAAACAGCCTCAAAATTTAAGTCAGACATCTTGTTGAAAATAGAAAACAAGCAAGTGAATGGGAAGAGCATCATTGGTGTCATGTCTCTTGGGGCTAAACAAGGAACGGCGCTTACTATAGGGGCAATGGGAAGTGATGAAACGGAGGCCTTAGAGGCACTTATTGGTTTGATTGAGAATAAGTTTGGAGAGGAATAGTAGTTTGGTTTTTGATTCTGAGTTATTTATAAACTTGAACCAATTAGAGGAGGAATTTGGAATGTTAACTGATCTAAAATTACCATCGGCGATTACCAAAGAAAAATTAGTCCATCTGCTTCACCAGATGTGGCTGATTCGTTTCTTCGATGAAAAGGTAGATGAGTTCTTTGCAAAAGGTCTTATCCACGGAACGACTCACCTTGCGGTCGGACAAGAAGCTACTGCGGCTGGAGCTTGTGCCCTGCTAACGAATGAAGATAAAATCACTAGTACGCACCGTGGCCATGGACACTGTATTGCCAAAGGGACTGAAGTGGATCGTATGATGGCTGAGTTGTTCGGACGTGAAACTGGCTATTGCAAAGGGAAAGGCGGATCCATGCACATTGCCGACTTAGATAAAGGAAACTTGGGAGCAAATGGAATCGTCGGCGGAGGAATCCCTATTGCGGTTGGTTCCGCGTTAACTTCCAAAATGAAAAACCTGAGTTATGTTACGGTATCGTTCTTTGGCGACGGTGCAACCAACGAAGGAAGTTTCCATGAAGCATTGAATATGGCATCCATCTGGAAACTCCCCGTTATCTTCTTCTGCGAGAACAACCAATACGGCATGTCCGGTCCGGTAAAAGAAATGATCAATATTGAAAACATCGCGGATCGCGCAGGTTCCTACGGCATCCCGGGAGTAGTCGTCGATGGAAACGATTTGTTTGCGGTGATTGAGGTCATGGCCGCTGCCATTGAACGGGCCAAAAAAGGAGAAGGTCCAACCTTGATCGAAGCGAAGACCTACCGCTTTAAGGGACACTCCAAGAGTGACGCGAAAAAATACCGTACACGTGAAGAAGAAATGGATTGGAGAACCAACCGGGATCCTATCGCACGTTATAAAAAAGTTCTTATAGAAGAAGGTATCTTAACCGAAGAGCAAGCCAAAGCGATTGAATTACAAGCGAAAAAAGAAATCGAAGAAGCAGTCGTCTTTGCTGAGAAGAGCCCCATGCCTGCCCTCGAAACATTGGAAGAAGACGTATTTGCCTAAAAATAGATCATAGTATTCCTACTAAACTTTGTAATTGGGAAGGAGCAACAGAAGGATGAGAGAGATTACGTATTTGGAAGCGGTACGCGAAGCGATGCAGGAAGAGATGAGAGCCAATTCGGATGTATTCATTATGGGGGAAGACATCGGGGTGTACGGCGGAGCGTTTGGTGTGACCCGCGGCATGATTGAAGAGTTCGGACCTGAGCGTGTTCGAAACACCCCCATTTCCGAAGCCGCCATTGCGGGTGCAGCGGTTGGAGCGGCCATGACCGGTATGCGCCCGATCATGGAACTTCAGTTCTCTGATTTTATCACTATTGCCATGGATCAATTGGTCAACCAGGCAGCAAAGAACCGTTATATGTTCGGAGGCAAGGGAAAAACACCGATGGTCGTTCGTACACCATCTGGCTCGGGAACCGGTGCGGCTGCCCAGCATACGCAAAGCTTGGAAGCCTGGATGGCCCATATCCCAGGATTGAAGGTCATTCAACCTTCTACAGCATATGACGCAAAAGGTCTTTTAAAGGCTGCCATCGACGATGATAACCCCGTTATTTTTTATGAGCATAAGTTGCTTTACCGGACCAAAGGACACGTTCCGGAGGGTTCCTATTCGATTCCTATTGGTAAGGCTGACATCAAGCGTGAAGGAACCGATGTCACCATTGTGGCAACTGCCATCATGGTTCATAAGGCTCTCCAAGCGGCTGTGGAACTGGAGAAGGAAGGCATTAGCGTGGAAATTATCGATCCTCGCACAATCGTTCCTTTAGATGAAGAAACCATTATTCAATCCGTGAAGAAAACAGGTCGTTTAGTGGTCGTTCATGAAGCGGTGAAGCGTTGCGGAATCGGCGGAGAAATTGCTAGCATGATCGCGGAAAGCGAAGCTTTCGATTATTTGGACGCTCCCATTAAGCGCTTAGGCGGATTGGCAATCCCCATGCCTTATAACCCAATCCTCGAAAAAGCAGCAATTCCACAAGAACCAGATATCATTGCCGCTGTCAAAGAGACATTAAACCGGGTCTAGGAGGGAAAGAAACGATGGCAACAGGCGTATTCATGCCCAAACTGAGTATGACGATGGAAACCGGAACCATCCTGCAGTGGTACAAACAGGTTGGCGATGATGTAAAAGAAGGCGACCTCCTTTTGGAGGTCTTGACCGACAAGATCAATATTGAAGTGGAATCCTATGCTACGGGGAAACTGCTCAAGGTTTACTTTGGTGCCGACGAAGTCGTACCCGTGAACCAAATCATCGGGTACATCGGTGAAGAGAATGAAAACGTTCCTGACGTCCCTCCAAGTGTCGATGGAGGCAATGCTCATGAAGAGGTCGCTGCAACTGCCAGTATTGAAGCACCTGAACATGAAGCAGCGGAAACTCAAAGCGATTCAGATAAAGTGCGTGCAACTCCTGCAGCACGAAAAGCGGCGAAAGACAAAGGCATTTCCCTTCACCAAGTGATTGGATCCGGTCCAAACGGCCGTGTGCATAAAAACGACGTGGAAATCTATACGCCAGCTAACGCGGTCAAGGCGACTCCTTTAGCCAAAAAGATAGCCGATGCCGAAGGAATTGCTCTCGACACTATCCATGGTACAGGCGTTCAAGGCAAAGTGCGTAAAGATGATGTCCTAAATAGCATCAAACCGGCTTCATCTGACGTTCCCGCAGAAACGGAAAAAGTGAAATTGGAAGGCATGCGCAAAGTCATCGCTCAACGGATGGTTCAAAGCGTGACCTCAGCTCCTCATGTCACCATAACAACCGAAGTCGACATGAGCGGTTCGATGGAAATGAGAAAATCCCTCCTCCCTCTCATTGAGAAGAAGACGGGGCATCGTGTATCCTATACGGAAATTATTATGAAAGCAGTCTCTCACGCCCTGGTCCTGCATCCGAAAGTCAATACTTCTCTACAGGGAGACTATATTATCTCCAATCCGAACGTCAATATCGGTTTAGCCGTTGCCGTTCCGAATGGCTTAGTTGTTCCAGTTGTGAAGCAAACCGAACATAAAGGATTGGCTGATCTGACCGCTGACTGCAAACAATTTGCTAAACTAGCCAGAGAAGGAAAATTATTGCCTGCCCATATGTCCGGTGGTACCTTTACGATCAGTAATCTGGGCATGTACCCGATTGATGTGTTCACCCCGATCATTAACCAGCCGGAAACCGCGATTTTGGGTGTTGGCCGCATTAATGAGAAACCGGTTGGCGTAAGCGGACAAATCGTCCTTCGTCCGATGATGACCCTCAGCCTTTCTTTCGACCATCGTGTGATCGATGGGGCACCAGCTGCTGAGTTCCTACAAACCGTGAAAGAAGCACTTGAAAATCCATATCAATTGATGGTGTAGAGAGGAAAAATAGCGATGAAAACCTACAATATTGCAGTCGTCGGCGGCGGTCCTGGCGGTTACGTAGCCGCCATTCGTGCGGCGAAAGAAGGAAAAAGCGTGGCCTTAATTGAAGCGGATCATTTAGGCGGCACTTGCCTGAATCGGGGGTGTATTCCCTCCAAAACGCTTCTTCGCCATGCCGAAGTCATTGAAGATATTAAAGCAGCGAAAAGCTGGGGAATCGAGACGGGTCCACTCACCCTTTCCCTGGATAAGATGATGGCTCGCAAAGACCAAGTGATCAAGCGGTTGAGAGGAGGCATTGGCGCTCTTTTGAAGGCAGGAAAAGTCGATGTTTACCAAGGGATAGGCACTGTTCAAGCGGATAAGAGTATTATTATTTCCGGTACCGAAGATCAGACCATCAAGGCTGAGTCTATCATCCTCGCCACCGGTTCGGCACCCTTTGTTCCCCCTATTCCTGGAACGGATCAAGTCTCTTACCATACCAGTGATACGATTTTTGGGATTACTCAAATTCCGGATTCGATCGTCATCATTGGGGGCGGAGTGATTGGAGTCGAATTTGCCTGCATCTTTGAAAGCTTAGGTACCCAAGTAACCGTAGTAGAAATGGCTGACCGTCTGGTAACGATGGAAGATCCGGATGCTTCTGCTGCTCTTCGCAAAGCGTTGCAGAAAAAGAACATATCCATCCTGACTGAAACTAAAGTGGAATCCCTAGCTGCCGGTCAAAACGGAAATGTGGTGAACATTATCGATCCTTCTGGCAACAGCGGAGAACTTCACTGCTCGGAAATCCTCATTGCTGTCGGCCGCAGGCCGAACGTATCGGGCATTGCTGATCTAGGACTAAAGATGAATGGGCCTTTCGTTGAAGTGAACGATTATATGGAAACCAGTATCCCCGGCATTTATGCGGTCGGTGATTTGATTGGCGGATGGCAATTGGCCCATGTGGCCAGTGCGGAAGGAACCGTAGCGGCCCTCAATGCAGCAGGACAGCGCACCCCGATCAATTATCGCGTTGTTCCTCGTTGTGTGTATACCCAACCAGAGATTTCCAGCGTTGGTCTTACCGAAGAAGAAGCCCGGAAAAAGGGATACTCGGTGAAAGTGGAAGTCTACAAGCATGCGGCGAACGGGAAAGCGATGGCGATCGATCATACCGACGGATTTGTGAAAATTATTGCCGATCAAAAATATGGCGAGATTCTCGGTGTACTTTTAGTAGGGGCCCATGTCACGGAAATGATCGCTGCTCCATCCGCCTTCATGCATCTGGAAGGAACCGTAGAAGAAATGGCAAACATGATCTATCCTCACCCTGCTGTTTCCGAAACGATGATGGAAGTAGCGGCAAGTTGGTTAGGTAAGGGAATTCATTCGTAATATAAAAAACAACCTGGGATACTAACTTTGCCCAGGTTATTTTTTCAATTCTGCATGTAAAAATCGGTTCGTAAAATTAATATCGTTGCTGTAGCCTCAGGAATAAAAAAGCAGAGGCATAATGTGTTTAAAGGTAGTTACTTCACTTCACTTGTGATCGATGAACCCACTGCCCAAAGAAACTTATACTCAATATCCTAAAAAATTCAAATTCATGATTAGTTAAATCACAAAAGATATATTATACTATTTATACAAACATCAAAGTTTATTATACAAAAATAAAGATTACTCAAACTGTCAACCCATAATTGAAAACAAGGGGATGGAAATTGTGAACATGAAAGAAGTGAGATGTGAACTATTCTGTAGTAAATGTTTTACAGATTCAATCCAAACCATTGTTTATATTAATGACATAATATTTAGTGTAAAATGCGATGATTGTAATCAGGAAAATATCATAAATCCAAATTTGGCCGATAAGATTACTGAAAAGTACATCCGTAGAGTATTTTCCAAACCAGAAAGAATGAAACATGAAATTGAGGGTGGTCTAATTAAAACCATCACTTCTTTACCCTCTAGATTTGTAACAAAACCCTTCCGGCTATATAAGGAAGTGCACGGGCTTCGATCTTATGTTTACAAGAAAAGAAATAATAAAGAAAAATAATGTTCCTAACATTCATGATTCAACCATTTTTACAATAATCTCCCCCTTCTCCTTGCCTGGTATGAGCAACCCAGGTGATTTTTTTTGCCCTAAAGAAGAGTTAAGAACATTCTACCTAACCTAAGACACCCGTACATTCTCCCTTGCCCATATCAGCCCTAGCCCTTTCAACATATAGTAAGATATGAATTCATTCTCATCCTTGAGACAAACAGTGGAAGGAGGATTGGCAATATTGATGCGTAGGCCTATTTTTTCCAAGCACAACGTCATCTCGATGGAATTTGCAAATTCGGCAACGAAGTATTTCCAGTATGATCGCAGTGAGATTGCATGATCGTTATCTTCAAGGACTACTCGAATTCTTTACCCCTAATCTTAAAATACCATTGAAAATTAATAGATAATTGAAGAGGATGTTTACTATGCAATGAAAAGTTAAATTCTTTCGGAATTGATTTAAGGCATTTCGAACCTTAAGTATGGATTCCTTAAAACTCTCTTTTCTGGTGCAAATGATTGACCCAGCCCTTTTAAACTCGCAAGATCATACTTCGAGGTCTTTATAGGTATTCTTCAACCGAAGTATTTCTTCTGTCTTTTCCAGACGATGACCGAAATTTTCCTTCTACGTACTCCTCGTTACTTTACCACAAAAAACTACACATTTATCATTTTAGTATTTTTTGTGGATAGAACAAAATCATCCACTTTATAAATCGGTTAATTTTGTGGTTCGTTTCGTGAATCAAAAAAATTTTAAATAATAAATCAATCGATTTTTAACGAGATAAAAGACCTAAACATTAGAACCACAAAAAAAACCAAAACATTGGCATAAGTATTGCATATATTTATATGCAAATAGGTTACTTAAATTCGTTTCTCCATTATCCTAAGATAAGGTCTTTGCAGAAAAAACGAGGGCTAACTCAGTTCATGAAAGCGACTTCACCATCTTGATCTCAATGGTGCAAATCATAATTTAACTGAGCCGTTACTTAAAAATTTGCTTCATTTTTTAAGTAATAACGAAAGCCTGTACCTATGGATAGGTTGTAGAAATGTTTTTAGACAAACCTAAACAAGCTTTCTAAAAGAAACTAATGTTAATGATCCAAAAAGGAGTGATGCTTACGGAGTGGACATGCGGTTATGGTTATCAGTACGGATTCATTACAAAAGTAATGAGGTAACCGATTAAAGGATCCACAGAACCCAATAAGGTTAATAAATTTGAATGCGTTTTACAAAATTATATGATGTGAGAATGTTTTCCTGTATCAATATCGTAATTACTATGAGATGTTCATAAGTCAAAGGGCCACACTTTATAAAATAACGATGGGAAGGAATCTTATAGATGACAAAAAAGCTAAATTTGGATGAAAATTTAATCTTCATAGATGTTGATAGGGAAGAAAAAGAAGATGTCATTGGAATTCTTGCAGGACGTCTTGAAGAACATGGATATGTAAAAGAGACATTTTTAAACGCTATTCTAAGTAGGGAGCAGGTTTATCCAACAGGCCTACCGCTACAAAAGTACGGTGTGGCTATCCCTCATACGGATGCTGTTCATGTGAATGAGCCTGCCATGGCCGTTGCCGTCTTAACCAAACCGATTCAATTTCAAATGATGGGAAGTCAGGAAACAGACGTTTCGGTAGACATGGTCTTTCTTCTAGCCATTAAGGAACCAAGTGAACAAATATCTATGTTAGAAAGTTTAATGAACATGTTTCAGAATGAAGAAGTCATGGATTCATTACGGCATGCATCTTCATCCTCGGAAGCAAAGATCATCATTGAAAGAGAAATGAAGTTGAGTATAGCTACTGAAGTAGTATAGAAAACCAAAGGATAGAAGGGGGATTTTTATGATTAAACAAGTGGTAGATTTTGTTCTCGGATTAGGCGCTGCCGTGATGCTACCTATTATTATGACATTGCTTGGAATGGTTTTTAAACAGGGGTTTAAAAAATCTTTTCGTGCAGGGCTCACCATTGGTATTGGATTCGTAGGAATTGGGCTTGTCATTACGCTGTTGATGGATTCATTGGGTCCCGCCGCTAAAGCTATGGTACAAACATTAGGCCTAAAGCTTGATATTCTTGATGTCGGTTGGCCGATTGGAGCGGCTATATCTTTCGGAACACCAGTAGCACCATTGATGATCTTGGTTGGAATTGTATTGAATGTAGTTCTTGTTGCCGTTAACTTTACAAAAACATTAAACGTGGATATATGGAATTTTTGGCATTATATCTTTGCCGCTTCAGTGACTTATTATGCTTATGATAATATGCTTTTGGCCCTTTTAGTGGGCGCAATTGTCGTAGCGGTCACACTTAAGTTGGCAGACTGGACAGCCCCAGCAATTGAACATCACTTTGGAGTCCCTGGCGTTTCTTCTGCCCACGCAGAAACCGTAAATTTTGCACCCATTACGTATGCGCTTAACCGGATTCAGGATAAGATTCCGGGATGGAATAAATTGAATGCTAGTCCTGAAACTTTAAGCCGTCGTTTTGGAATTTTTGGAGAACCGCTTATGATGGGGCTCATTCTGGGGATGTTAATCGGCATTATGGGGCGCTATGATGTGAAAGGCGTATTAACGTTAGGGATACAAATGGCCTCTGTTCTTGTATTAATGCCGAAAATGGTTGCTTTATTAATGGAAGGACTTATCCCAATCTCTGAGGGTGCACGTGAATTTGTACACAGTAGATTTCCTGGTAAGGATGTTTACATCGGATTAGATACTGCCATACTAATCGGTCACCCGGCAAACTTAGCGGTTGCCCTTATAATGGTTCCAATCACGCTGGTATTGGCTTTCGTTTTGCCTTATAATCGCATGCTTCCTTTTGCAGACTTAGCTGTTCTTCCATTTACAGTGGTTTGGGCTGTTGCCGCTTCCAGAGGAAATATTATTCGAGGATTATTTAACAGTATCGTTACAGTAGCAATTGTTCTATTTATTGCAACAGACATTGCTCCGTTAGCTACCACAATGGGGAAAGCAGTAGGGTTCGATTTTCCCGAAGGAGCTGCACAGATTTCGGGCATTGATTTAGGATCACACGTGATCCCATGGATTATCATACGATTGTTAGATCCGACTAACCCGATGTTTTTCGCTGCACTAGGTGCCGGTGTTCTATATGCCCTCCTTTGGTTCTGGGTACGAAATGACATTCGTAAGCAGTATGCTAAAGAAATGGGTTTGGAAGAAGTAACAACAGAAGGAAGCTCTTCTTCATCGAAGGCTGTCTAATCCATAATTAACCATGAAATATACAGGAGGTAAAATCAAAAATGGCTAAAAAACGAATCCTTGTCGCATGTGGTACAGCAATTGCAACATCAACAGTGGTAGCAAAAAAGATTGAGGATATGATGAAACAGCGCGGGCATGAAGTTACCGTAGAACAATGCAAAGCAGCGGAAGCGCCTTCAAAGGCAGCGAGCTTTGACTTAGTGGTTACGACAACCCCCGTAGCAGATATGGGGTCAACGCCAGTCATCCGTACGCTATCGTTCCTATCCGGGGTGGGTGTTGATCAAGATGTCAAAAAGATTATGTCAGCCTTAGGTTTGGAGTAAGACCGTAGTCCAGTTGTTCTGAGGTTAATCAGCATCCAACTCGATTTGTATAGCAATTATTAATCAGAAATAACAATCATGAAATATACAGGAGGAAATCAAAATGGCTAAAAAACGGATCCTTGTCGCATGTGGTACAGCAATTGCAACATCAACAGTGGTAGCAAAAAAGATTGAGGATATGATGAAACAGCGCGGGCATGAAGTTACCGTAGAACAATGCAAAGCAGCGGAAGCGCCTTCAAAGGCAGCGAGCTTTGACTTAGTGGTTACGACAACCCCCGTAGCAGATATGGGGTCAACGCCAGTCATCCGTACGCTATCGTTCCTATCCGGGGTGGGTGTTGATCAAGATGTCAAAAAGATTATGTCAGCCTTAGGTTTGGAGTAAGATCTATTCGGTTAAAGAGCAGAAGATAAAGGCCAATCATCCCTTTGGTTGGTCTTTACAGCTAGAAAGATGGAGGGGATTTCAGTGAAAATCTATTCTTACCGTCAATCAACCTACTATGTCTCATTTTTGCTTCCGGCGTCCATCCTTTTAGGGATATTTGTTTGGGCAGTATATGGAATGTGGCAACAAGGGCCACTTCTCTATTACAAATTGGCTATAATCACCATGCCAATCCTTATATTATCAACCTTTAAGGGAATTCATAACCCGACCTCTGTGCAATTATCTGAATCATCCATTTGTTTTCATTTTTTTGGGATGAAGCATGAATACAAGTGGAATGATATCAATTATTTGAAAATTAACCAATATCCTTTCATTGGGAAAACCTTGATTCGCATTGATAAACCGCAAATATTTGGAGGTCGTTATTGGGTTACAAATCAAATGGAAGGCTATGAAGAATTGGTTCCATTGTTATCTAAACGGGCTGAGTCTACTCCTAATAATTAGCTTCAATTCATTGAAATAAATACTTTTTTTCAGGAGGAGAAAAATGAAATCATCTGTTTTTTATGATATTGGGGATTTTCGATATGAGGAAAGAGCTTATCCGGAAATAAGGGAGGATGAAGTTCTTATACAAATGAAGGCTTGCGGTTTGTGTGGTACCGATATTCATAAAGCGATTGAAAAAACAGTACCTACGCCGACGGTCCTTGGCCATGAGGTGGCAGGTATAGTGATTCACGTTGGGAAACAAGTGACCCAATTTCAACCGGGTGATCGAGTCTTTGTCGCACACCATGTTCCGTGCTTTACATGCCATTACTGTCAACGTGGTTTTTATTCGCTTTGTCCTCAATTTTCAAAAACGAACTTAGATCCGGGCGGTTTTTCCGAATATATTCGCGTCCCAGCCCTACATGTGAAACATACCATGGGGAAAATTCCTGACACCTTGAGCTTTGAACAGGGAGCCATGGTGGAACCCGTTGCTTGTTGTTTGCATGGCTTTGATTCGATCGATATGAAATCTGGGGATAGTGTCCTCATCATGGGGGCTGGACAAATCGGATGCATCCAAGCTCAAATCGCTCGCCATTTCATGGCCAGTACCGTGATGATAAGCGATGTGAATGAGTACCGATTGGAAAAGGCAAAAGAATTGGGAGTCGATACCGTCATTAATAGTAATCGGGAGAACATAGTCGAACGGGTAAAAGAACTAACGGATGGTCGTGGAGCCGATATTGTCATTATTTCAGCGGGGATTGGCGCTTTGCTCAGCCAAGCGATGGAGTGCGTAGCACGTGGAGGAACCATCCTCGTGTTTGCCCCTTTCCATCAGGAACCCATATCCATACCAGCTTACCGTTTCTTTAATGATGAAATTCGTATAGTTGGTGCGTATTCCTCTACTCCATATAACTATCTGCCTGCACTTGAGCTCTTGAAAAAGGGAATCATTGACGTGGAAAAAATGGTTACACACCGCTATACGTTATCCGAGCTACATGAGGCGATTGAATGTGCTCATAACCCCAATGAGAAAGTATTGAAAGTGATGATCGTTCCTTAATTAATAGAGAAGAATAGGAGACATTTCCATGATTCATATAGATTTAAGCGGTCAGGTGGCTCTAGTAACAGGTGGTGAACGTGGCATTGGAGCATCTATTTGCCGAACGCTTGCCCAAGCAGGGGCTACGGTTTGGATCCAGTATACCCATAGTGAAAACGAAGCGGATAAGGTTTGTGCAGATATCCGTTCTTCAGGTGGGTCAGCAAATGTTTTCCGGTCCGATATTTCTCAACCAGATCAAGTAAGAGAAATGGTAGATTCGATTCTGAACCGAGAAGATCGCATTGATATTTTAGTTAATAATGCTGAAGTGACATCTTTTCAATCCATTTTGGAATTGACAACGGAACAGTGGGACAGAGTGTTGAATGTTAATTTGGATGGCCCTTTCCTGTGTTGTAAAGAAGTACTTCCTACTATGGTTAATGAAGGGTATGGTGTAGTTGTCAATATATCTTCAACTAGCGCTATGACAGGTGGTGGTGGTGCCCACTATGCGGCTTCCAAAAGCGGATTGGATTCCATGACAAGGGCTCTAGCTCGTGAATATGCTTCACGAGGAATCCGTGTAAACGGTTTGGCACCGGCTATGATTGAATCTGATTTTTTTATGGAAAGGATCTCAGATGAGCTGAGCCGTAAAAAGATGGCTGCACGGATTCCAGTCGGTCGTTTGGGTACACCGGAAGAAGTCGCATACATGACAGCAGTTCTTTGTTCTCCCTTTGCTGGGTATTTAAGTGGAGAAACGATCGTGTTAGATGGCGGTAGAATGTTTGCATAGATAATCGGGAAAAGGTGATAAACTTGACACGGAGAAACGTCGTTGTCGTTGGTGGAGCAGCAGGCATTGGTAAGCAAATCGTGATGGATATGGTTCGCCAAGGGGATCGAGTTGCTATACTAGATTTAAATATAGAGGCTGGAGAACGTTTAGTTGCCGAATTAGTTCAACAAGGAGGACAAGTTTCTTTTTTTCAGGCAAATGTTAGTTCTTGGGATCATATGAATCAAGCCATCCAGGAAACCCTTGCTGAAATGGAACGAATAGATGTGCTTGTATATTCGGCGGGTATTACTCGGCGAGTAAATTTCGATGATTTAGGTTGGGATGAGTGGAAAAAAACCATCTCGGTCAATTTGACTGGTCTATTTTATGCTGTCAAGGCAGTTGTTCCCTCGATGATGGAGCATAGATCTGGAAAAATCGTTATCATTGGTTCCGGTTCTGCAATCACGGGTTCAGGTGGGGGAGTACATTATGCAACCTCCAAAGGAGGTGCTTTTGGTTTGATGAGAAGTCTAGCCGGGGAATTAGGGGCTTTCGGTATCAGAATTAACACAGTGGCTCCACGTGTCATTGAATCAGAAATGTTAACGCGTCTGTACCCTGACCCTTCTGACTTGGAAGCTTTAAAGGATACAATCCCTGTCAAACGTCTTGGGACACTAGGAGATATTTCCAATACGGTTCAATTCCTAAGTTCTGAACAATCCGATTATATACACGGCCAGGTGATTTTATGTGATGGAGGAAGGACCTACAGTGCTCAATAGCGGGTCATGATAAAAGGAGAAACCATGGCATATAAAATTGTTTTTTTTGATATAGATGGAACTCTAGTTAATGAAGATAAAAAGATTCCCAGTGATACCAAACAGGCCATTCAACAATTGAAAGAACGAAATGTACAGGTCGTTATTGCGACAGGAAGAGGTCCTTTTCATCTGAAGCCGATTGCCGAGGATCTAGGTATTGACTCTTTTGTCAGTTTCAACGGATCCTATGTAGTTTATAAAGGAGAAACCATCCTCGAGCGGCCAATTAATGCATCGACCCTCGAATTATTGGACGCATGTGCTTATAAAAAGAAACATCCGATAGTGTATTTTAGTAATATAGAATGCCATACAAGCAATCATCTGCATCCTCATGTAAAGGAATCCTTTGAATCTTTGAGAGTTACTATACCAAGCTACCATCCTCATTATTGGAAAGAAGCAAAAGTCTACCAGGCGATGTTGAAATGCCAAGATTTTGAGGAAGAGTATTATCTAAAAGGCTTTTTAGGGCTCAATTTTGTTCGATGGCATCGTGTTTCGTTGGATGTTATACCTGCTGGTGGTTCTAAAGCAAAAGGGATAGAGGCCGTCTTGCAGCACCTGGAAATATCTCCGCAGGAAGCGGTGGCATTCGGTGACGCATTGAATGATAGAGAGATGCTTTCGTATGTCGGCATGGGCATTGCCATGGGGAATGCCCATCAAGAACTGAAGCCGTTCGCTGACTTTATTACCAAGCCGGTGAATGAAGGTGGTATCCGGTACGGATTGCAGGAGATCGGACTGATTTAGGAAGGATACAAAACATCGATTGCTACCGGTGAACGATTGGTAGTGGTTAACCAAGAATACCAGGTAATAGCCTAGGTTCAGTGCGTACCATAAATGTGTTGTCAATCTGACACATATCCATTTACTTTACGGAAGCGCCAGCGGAGGCGTTGCCTGGTTCCTTCTATGTTACACCACATGGTCTTTCTTAAGATTAAGGCAGGATTTAGTTTATCCAAGGAGAGTGTCTTTTCGAAGTAAGACCCGTCTCTTCCCAAAAATTGCAGTTTTACACCATACTTTTTTCCGAAGAGGAGTTGTTCATATGTTACGCAATGGAATTGCCGCTGCGCCAGGATTTGCTATGGGTCGCGCGTTTGTCAAAGCAGAAAATCAGATCACCTTTTCTCGCCAACCGATATCACAGGAAAACGTGGAGGCTGAAGTACAACGCTTGAAGCAAAGTGTGCAAGCAGCAGAAAAAGAGCTAGAAGCCATCAAACAAAAAGTCAAGCGGGAAATCGGGGAAGAAGAGGCACAAATCTTCGAGGCCCATCTAATGTTTTTGCAAGATCCAGAGGTCGTCGGAGAGATGGAAGGAAAAATTGCCAGCGAGAAGATTAATGCAGAAGCTGCCCTGGAGGATGTGAAGGATCAATTAGTTGCCATTTTTGAAAGTATGGATAATGAGTACATGAGGGAAAGAGCCGCTGACTTGCGGGATGTGTGCCAGCGACTCTTAAAGAAACTGTTGGGCATCAATGATGAAATGCCGGAAGGCGCGAACGAACCTATCATTTTAGTGGCACATGATTTGACTCCTTCGGATACCGCACAGTTGGATAAGGACAAAGTAAAAGGTTTTGCGACCAATATTGGCGGCCGTACTTCCCATTCCGCGATCATGGCTCGTACGATGGAGATCCCAGCCGTTGTCGGACTATCTACCATTACGAGCGAACTGCGAACAGGGGATATGGTGATCATCGACGGGTTTACTGGAGAAGTACACATACGCCCTGATGGCGAGTTGATCAAAACCTATGAAGAGAAAGACAAGAATTATCTCAAACAGAAAGAAGAATGGACGAAATTAGTCCAGCAACCGACCGTAACGGCGGATGGTCATCGCGTGGAATTGGCTGCTAATATTGGAACACCGCAGGATGCTATTCAGGCTCTTGATCAGGGAGCAGAAGGAGTCGGTTTGTTCCGGACGGAGTTCCTGTATATGGAGAGAGATCAATTCCCTACTGAAGAGGAGCAATTCGAAGCTTATAAATCAGTTGCCTTAACGATGGGTCAAGAGCGTCCTGTCGTCATCCGAACATTAGATATTGGCGGAGATAAAGAGCTGTCTTACCTTTCTTTGCAAAAGGAATTAAATCCGTTTCTCGGTTATCGTGCAATTCGACTATGTCTTGGAAATCCGGAATTATTCAAAGTTCAATTGCGAGCGTTATTGCGTGCAAGCGCTTTTGGAAATATCAAAATCATGTATCCGATGATTGCGACACTCTCCGAATTGAGAAAGGCTAATCAGCTTTTGGAACAGGTCAAGGAGAATCTTCGCTGCTCTAGCATTGCTTTTAATGAAGAAATCGAAGTGGGCATCATGATTGAAGTCCCGGCTGCTGCCATGATTGCTGATCAATTAGCTAAGGAAGCTGATTTTTTCAGTATTGGCACAAACGATTTGATCCAATACACGATGGCCGCGGATCGAATGAACGAACAAGTTTCCTATTTATATGAACCATACCACCCGGCTATCTTGCGCCTCATTCGCCAGGTCATTCAAGCAGCTCATCAAGAAGGAAAGTGGGTTGGGATGTGTGGAGAGATGGCTGGAGAAGAAACGGCCATTCCGATCTTGCTTGGATTGGGATTAGATGAATTCAGCATGAGTGCCACATCAATCCTTCGCGCTCGCCATTTAATCAAGCAACTAGATTCTAGCCGATTGAAAGAAGTGACTCAATATGTTCTGTCGTTGGAGAGTGGCGAGGAAATTAAAGCTTATATAGAAGAAAACGTATTCAAACAGAATTTAGTAACGGTTAAATAAGAAAAGTATAAACAGGGGCTGGAGTGTAACTCGGCCTCTGTTACATGTTGAGGAGGTAAGGGAAATGCAGCTGCGTTGGCTGCCAACCGGGGTGTTATTGCTTAGATACTTTCTTGGAACAGCGGGGTTATTTAATTCTCATTACTGAGGGGGTGTAGGTAGATGGTAGGAAAGGTGTTCTCGCAACCCTACATAATCTCGTAAAATTCGAGTTTGATAAGATTATATAAAACCGTAACAAAACCTTGTAACGGTAATAAATGAGTGTATAAATAATTTAGCCCCCACTCTTGTTCTGCTCTAATTCTCTCGACAAGTACTAGAAAAATCAATATATTATTTCAATCGGCCATCTAGTGTTTGCTGTCCGTTCCTTACATAAACTAGGTACCAAAGAAAAGAATGTCGTTCTGTGATAACCTTTGACGAACATAGTTCTCTGATTATTTTTGTATGATACAATCTTCTAAGACAAAATATGGGGTGTTCATTCGAAAATATACAATATGAGAATGTAATGTTGGAGAGTGAAATATGAAGAAGTCCATTGGAAATTTTAATGCTAAGTTGAGAAAGCGAGAATCTGACACACATGTTCTTGGACAAGCTTCACTTCAAAGAAACCGTGAGGAACTACCTGGAAAAGAGAGTCTCATGAAGGAAGGACGTTTAGAGGAGGCAGCAGCCGTCTTTACTCATGAGGGACTACAGGTTTTTTCAAAGCTTTTTACCAATAGTATTGAAAACGCTATCGATAGTAGGCTGGCAGTTGTAGTAGAGCAAGCCGTTGAAAAGAAATTGGCGGAAGTATTAGAGGTTGCTGCGGTTAAGATACGTCAATTTATGGAGCAGATAGATCAGCAACAACAGGCTGTTGATATGAATTTGAATAGAGAATCTAATAGGGATAAAGAAGATAATGAACCGTGGCCTAGGAAATTATCTTTGATTATCAATCCATCCATAACTGGAAAAATTGAACGTACAGAAACAGAAGAAACGGTGGAACCCCTCTCTGAACAGCTATTTAATAAAAGAAAACAGGAGTCGGCTAAAAAGGGGTCTAACCTAGAAATCGAGGAAGTTGAGATACCTGATAACGAGAATAATCAAGTGATCAGGATGACAGTTCCAGAACAGGCGGATTTAGTTGCTCAATATTTACGGGAAAACGGCAAGATGAAAGCTAAAGAATTGGTGAATGCCATAGATACTATACCATGGGGAAATAATCCATGGAACAAGTTGCATTACTATTGCCAAATTAATATGCAAATTAAGAAAGTGGGGAAAGGATATTATGATTATTCGGATTCCGTGGAATTAGGGGGAAATATGATTTCTGGAGAGAACGATCAAAAACCGGAATAAGTTGACGGAATATCCTACAGTAAACCGATGGTAAAGCACCATCGGTTTTTGCTTTAGAGCGAAGAATATGAGCGCACTTAAAAAACGTCACAGAATGTCCCTTCTGTGATGTGAAATATGCTAGAATAGGGGTAATACATACTTTAGGAGGGACCATAAGTGAAACAAAACACGTCACGGAAGGTAATAACCGCTTACGATCCGGAAGAGGACCATCTTTCCGTTTGGAAAGACCGGTTTTTGGAATCGGAGATCCGGGGGGATCGGTCTCCAGATACCGAGAAAAAAATTGAGCTGCAGCTGCAGCGCTTCATCGATTTTTTTCAAGAACGATACGGACATGATCGAGTGAGTGCTGTGGTGAAACGAGATGTGAAAGCCTGGATGGACTTTTTGTATGACGAGGAAAATGGTCTGGGATTGGCAGCGGCCACGGTGAACAATCATAAAGCGCATTTGTCACTCTTTATGGGCTGGCTCCATCAGCAGGTACCACATTTGCTGCCGGAAGATCCGACTAAGGGCAAAGGACTCAAGGATATTTTGCTTCCGGCACCGGAGCCGCGTGCCCTAACGGAGGAGCAGGTTCGATCCCTCAAAAACATTTGCGACCGGCTCGAACGGTTCCATCAACTGAAGGGACGTCGCTGGAAAGGACAGATTCCCCCATTGAAAAAACAGGCGCGGCCAAAACGGGATCGGGCCATTGTGTTCCTCTTACTCTCTACCGGTATCCGTCGGGAAATGCTGGTCAACCTGAACGTAGACCAACTGCAGCCCAATGATCCAGAAAAGTTGCGAGTCGCTCGCCGTGCCAGGCTGGTACGTGTTCGGGGGAAGGGGAGAACGGAGGCGGTCAAATACTTGAATGAAGACGCACGACTGGCACTGGCCGACTATTTAGAATTCGAGCGCCCTCAAGATGTGGATCCGGATTCTCAAGCGTTATTTCTGACAGCCCTGGGGGTTCCGGATCGTAAGACGGGTGGTCGATTGCACGTCCGGTCTATTAACCGGATCTTGGAGCAGATTGGTGAATGGCATGATGCCGAGCAACTCCAGCCGGACCGGCAGATTTCGCCGTTACGACCTCATGATTTACGCCATACTTATGCGTTTCTTTTGTCTCAGGCTACCCAGGGGGACCGAACGATCCTGCAGCGTGAATTGATCCACCGTAATGAGCGTTATCTGGAAACCTATACGAATCCGCCATCGGAAGTAGCGGCGAAGATAGTGGAGGAACTTTAAAGAGAGGAAAAAATCAGTCCTTTGTAGAAGATGTTTTTTTCAAAGAAGGAAGTGGGGTGTGTGAAATGGTTGCCCGCCGGCGTGGATATTTTCACGGTTGCCGAACTGGCCGGACATGCAGACGTCAATATGACTCGGCGTTACTAGTAAGCCGAGTTACTTAAAACTCAAAGAGATTAGTCTTTTATATAAGGATTTTTTATATAGATAGCAAAAGTCATGCCAATATTTCTGGTGAAAACTCGATACTTACTAAGCTAACGGGCAGCATTCCTGAATAGAGCATTCGAAATATGTATGTACGTTCGTACGTTTGACCATACTTGAAATTAGCTATTCAGTGGAGGTTGTTAGAGTGAAAACTACTGCTAGAATCGTGATTGACGCTGACCCAGAAGTAAAGGCAATGGTGGAAGAAATAAAGCAAAAAAGTGGTCAATCTGTAAAACAAATTGTTGAAAATTTAATTCGTGAAGCTTATGACCAAATGAAACGAGGAGGTTAAAGATTCATATTTTAAAACATCAATTTCATAAGGGGTTTTCAGCTAAAAAAGCCGAATGGGGATAAAAAATGATTTACCTTGTTGTTTCCGTTGTGATATTTAATGTGGTTGCATATTTCATTCCTAAAAGAATAACAAAACTAGAAATGTATGCAACATCCATTTTTGCTTTGTTCTTCGCAAATTTAATTGATTTATTTTTGGAACACAAATATCTATTGTATTGGTATTTTAATAAGGAAGTGGACTGGATTAGTTTAATTGTATTTTTTGGTACATATCCAGCGATAAATATCATGGTTTTAAACTTTTTCCCTTTGGATGCCCGCTACTCAAAGAAAATTACATATATCGCATTATGGAGTTTATTTCTTACTTTCTATGAGTGGGGGGCGGTAAACATAGGGGAGTTTCTACACTACGGTAAATGGAATATATGGTATTCATTATTGTTGTATCCAGTTATTGTAACTATTCTTTATTGGAATTTTATGCTCATAAGACGACTATCCAAATCATCAAAGTGATTATGGATTTTTTCGCTATTAACCCTGTTAACTTAACAATCGGGATTCGATTGCTTTACACAGCTACTCGATCCCTTTTTGTTTTGCTCAAGTAAAGGCGCAGTATAACGAAAAAAGACATGAGCTAACTGAACTAACGAGAATCGATAATGTATGACGGACGGCTGCTTGAGGCATCCGTCTTTCTATTTACTGTGTTAAACATTCCTGTAGAGACTAAGAAATAGCCTTTGCCAAAAAAGGAGCGCCTCGGTATGATGGGTTTGTCGACGAGTTAATAAACTCAACACCATCAAGGAGGCGCTCTTATTATGAAGTATAAGAAATCTGATGTTCAAAATCAACGAATTGAACGAATTACCACTTCTCATCTCGTTGTGGGTATCGATATGGCAAAAGAGACTCATGTAGCACAAGCTACGAATTATCGAGGGATTGTTCTCACGAATCGGCATTTATCGTTTAGTAACTCCATTGAAGGATTTGAAAAACTACAGCGGTGGATGGATGGTTTACTGCAAAAGCACCGATTGAAGAGCCTCATCATTGGAATGGAACCTACGGGTCACTATTGGTGGAACTTGGCGAATTGGCTTACAAACAAGGACATACAAGTCGTGTTAGTCAATCCGGCTACTACCAAAAGAAATAAGGAGAACCGCGACAACTGCCCTTCTAAAAGTGATCCGAAGGATGCCCTCGTCATTGCAGACGTTGTAAGCCGCGGCTATTATTACGACTATACCCAGCAAGCCACTGTCTTTCAACGGCTTCGTACGATGATGAGTGATCGTGAATTTTGGGTTACCCATAGTGTCCGGTTGCAAAACCGAATTATCCGCTGGTTGGATATTCGTTTTCCTGAGTATACGTCGGTTTTTAAGGATTGGACCTGTAAACGTTCGATGGCGACCCTCAAAGAGTTTCCAACCCCGCAGGATCTTACTTCTCAATCGGTAGAGGAAGTGATTACAAGGTGGAGGAAGCATATGCAAAGAGCAGGAGGCATTACGGGTAAACAAAAAGCCGCTGAGCTTCTCTTTCAAGCGAATCGGAGTGTAGGTGACAGAACGGCCTTCATGAGGCTAAGCAGGATTTTAAGCGGTTAATTGATGAATACGAGCGTGTCGTTCAAATACTGGAGAGTATGGAAGCACAAGTCATAGAATTGCTCGAAGATATTCCAGTGGCCGGTCAACTTCGAACCATTAAAGGTCTTGGTCCTATCTTTATAGCAACAATTTTGGCGGGAGCAGGCGATCTTAAACAATACGCCCATGGACGTCAGCTACTACGTAAGGCGGGCTTAAATCTAGCCGAAAGCATGTCGGGTAAACGAAAAGGGCAAATTGTGATCTCGAAACGAGGGGATGCCACTTTACGAAAGTATTTGTATCTCGCTACTCTCCAACTTATAGCAAATAATCCTGTCTTTCGAGAGTTACATGAAAGAAACGTTCAAGACAAGCATATGAAGAAGCAAAAGTCCGTATTAAAGCTGCTAGGAAAACTAGCACGAATCCTAATCGGAATCGTTCAACGAGGGGAAAGATTTTCTCCAGATAAAGCTACTCCTATCTATGATCAGGCTGCATAGAATAAAGATGTTCTCCTAGTTCACCTTCCCTTCGGTCAGGTTCACTACGGAGCTACATCCTCTACTACCCGGATTAGAACCGTCATTATACCTTTAGAACAGTTACTGTACCCAACGTAGATTGACTCATTCGCAGGATTTAACAAAGAAAGCACGGAGAACCGAGTTTCTGCCCAAGAAGGGCCTAGACCCGTTCGCTAAACGCTATCGGTCTCCACACCTTGGTCAGGTATAACGATGGAATGTAAGGGCTTAGACCCGTTGAGACATGGGATGGTGAACCTCCAAGGATTTAGTGGAATGCGTGCAGAAGATTACCTATTGGAGAAATATTCCAATGTTTCTTCTATTCCCGCATGCCCAAAAACCGAGATCATCGGTTCTCTCAGCCTATGATCCAACCGATCAATGTCTGCTAAGGTGATGAAATCCTGCGAATCAGTGAGCATACGTGAGAAAAACCCTTAATACCGAGGGACGGGCAGAATACTTCAATACAAAGCTACGATTCGGTTAAAAGAATTAATTTCCCATTTGATGGGAAATGTAAGGAAAGATAAAGAATTTCGAGGTGAAGTAAGGGTGCAAGTAGCCAAGATCAGTTCAAAAGGGCAGATAACGATACCGAAGTTCGTTCGTGAAGTCCTATATCTTTCGGAAGGTGACAAACTTGCCTTTGTTTTTGAGGATGGTAAAATTTCTATCCGAAAAGTAGATATAGAAAAATTAAAATCTGCCATAGAGGAATAGTCCTGTGTTCTTTATAGGTTGGTTTGTTATTTCATGGGTTGTATGGTTTATCTTTGCTGATAAAAAACGGTGGAGAGAAATAATCCCTGTTTGTACTTTTGCAGGATTTTTAGGTGCAACAACAGATACTATTGTGACCTATTACCCAGTTTGGGAATATAAAGCAAACGGTAAAGAAACACTAATGCCTTATATGCTTGATGATTTTGGTATTTATGTGGTCGTAGTTTATCTTTTTATACAATGGCTACCTGAAAAAAAATCATTTTGGCGGATGATACGATACTTTTTTTATTGGACAGCGATAGCCATTTCCATAGAGACTATTTTTCTTATGACAAAACATATCGAACACATTAAATGGTGGAAGTTATGGCATTCATATGCCGCTGATTGGTTTTTGTTTTGGTTGTTTTATAAATACCATAAAATTTTAAGGTTTAATAAATTATCGGATAATACAGGGACCAATTGAAACATGCACAAATACTGGTTTCCGTTTACCATATTGGTTATTAACCTTTTAATTACAAAGAGAAGATTAGTCATGTTTAAGCCCTTCGGAATGTAACCTAGAGAGGCTTTTTACATCCGTGGAAAGAAAAAGTTATTAAGTTATCGGGATTCGATAGCGTGACAAACAGGCGACAATTAAGGTCGTCTGTTTTCATTTACGTCTGTAATGGTGATTGGATTTTAGTGAGACGGAAAATTGGTCAAGCTGGTAACACGAATAAAGGAGGAGTACATCATGGAATATTCCTGGCTTTCTGTGTTACCTTTTTTAGTTGTTATTCCCATCGCCATATGGTTGAAGGAAATTATGCCTGGTTTGATTATAGGGCTGCTCATCGGATCATTCAGTTTAGATCCAACCATAATAGGAGGTCTAAAAAAATCTATACAATATATCATTCAGACCATGGCCAACTCGGATAATATCAAAATCATTTCGTTTCTCTATCTTTTTGGGGGACTTATTGGCGCAATGCAGATATCCGGGGGAATAAAGGGATTTTCCCAATGGATTGGCTCAAAGGTACGTTCTGAACGAGGGGTGGTGCTGCTGATTTGGCTTACCATTCCATTTACCTTCATGACTCCGATGTTTCGGATCATGATGATTGGACCCGTTCTGAAGTCATTGTCTGAGCGTATCAATATGAGCAAGATGAGGGTGGGCTATGCTCTGGATGTCTCAACAGAACCCATCATCGTCATGCTCCCGGTTGCTACCGCGTTTGTCGGTTTCATGGTCTCTGTTGTCAGTGGAGCTATGCAGCAAAATGCCATTTCCGGTTCCGCTTACCAGGTTTTTCTATTCAGCATCGTCTTTAATTTTTATGCTATTATCATGCTTATTATTGGCCTTTTCACAACCTTTCGTTCCACATCAACGGTGAAACAGGAATCAGCCGGCGAATCTAAGAACGGAGAGGGAAATGAGCTGCACCGGTCCGGCATCAAGAAAGAGCTCTCCTTAGTAGATGCTAAGCCTTGGAACCTCATCGTTCCCTTAATTTTGCTTTTATCGCTTACGTTGTTTTTATTGTGGGAAGATGGACAAAGGAGAGGGGGAGAAACATTATTAGAAGCCTTTGCAGTAGCGGATGCCACCTTTGTGATGTTGTTGGCCATCTTTATCACTCTCTTGTTCACCTTTCTATTTTACCTTTTGCGGAAAGAAAAATTGCCGGAAATCATGTTTCATTTTTTTGATGGAGGCAATCAACTGATGACGGCCATTTTGCTTCTAATCCTTGTATGGTCACTTTCCTTGGCCGCTGAGGATCTGGGTTTTTCACAGTTTGTTTCTTCGACGTTAGGCACTTTTTTGCCTGGTTTTACGGTTCCTGCTATTGTGTTTACTCTGGGCTCACTTGTTTCATACTTTATCGGCACCTCCTGGGGAACTTGGGGATTATTCATGCCATTGGGAGTGGCTTTGGCAGCAGCAACGGGGGCAAGTATTCCCATGACGGTTGGCGCCGTATTTGCCAGCGGGACCTTTGGTGCATTTGCATCGCCAATAGGTGATACTACGATTACCACGGCATCGATCATGGAAATGTCCATCATTGAATATGCAAAATATAAGCTTAAAATATCTTTGATTGGTGCAGCCATCTCCATAGCAGCTTATATTCTCGTAGGGTTATGGTTATAAGCCTATCGGATGAAAAAAGTTAATCAGTATCCGGTTCCCTTAATCTAGCCGGCGAAAGGCCGATAGAAGAAAACACTAAATTTAGGCTAGAGTAAGGAAGTGGCTACAATGACCATTTTTACAGAAGTATTAATGCGATAACTTTCAAATATTAAGGATGGAGATGTTACCTGACAAGGTTGCTTCGGCATCTTTTTTGTTGTTCTGCTAACAGAAATCGATAGTTGAAGAAGAGCAGTGTGCCATCGCTGCTCTTTTTTGTTATTGAAGTATTGGGCAGGAACGCGGAATAAGGCATATAGCAGATAAGTGTATTCTCCATTCACGGGTTGTCCATTCCTTCAGTGTGGGATACCGAATTCGTATAATAACTTTCTTTCTCAATCACAGCAAATTTCTTCAGTAAATTCCTTTTAGTAATCTGAATGGATCTTTCAACTAACGGAGACAATGTTATATTTTTCTTATAAACAATACCTAATGTAATAGTAGGCGGGTTGTCTTTAAAAAAGGCATAGTCAATTTTAAAGGATTTCCACTTTCCTACACTGCCGATTAACATTTTAGGGACAATACTTATTCCTAAGCCAGCGCTTACAAGGGAAAGAATGGTGTCTAAACTTTGACTTTCCATAACAATGTTTGGTTCGATATTGTTCTTTGTAAAGTAGCGGTCTAATACAGTGCGCATTCCCCCACTTTTAGGCAATATTAGCGGAAGATCATTAAGTCTGGCTATCCGGATGTTTTTTGCTAGAAAAGATACATCTTCATTTTCTATAAGAGAGTGATTTCGAGGAATTGCAAAAATAAATGGTTCAGAAACTATGGGCTCGTAATGCAAATTGTAGTTATTAGAGGAGACGGATACAATGGAAAAATCAATTTGTTCTTTTTCCATTAGTTCCTCAAGTTCTTTAGAAAATGACTCAATTGGGGTAACCTCAATAGGTGGTGCAGCCTCTTTAAAATCATTTAAGAGATCTGGCAAAAGAATGTTACTCAATGTAAAAGTGGAGCCTATAGTAATCCTGTTTAATGTACCATTGGATAAATTCTGTATTTCTTGTTTTGTTTCCTCATAGATGGCCAGTATTTTCATTGCACTTTCAACAAAAATTTTTCCTTCTTTTGTTAATACAATTGGATTTTTTGAACGATCGAAAATATTGACTTGCAAATCACTTTCTACCTTTTTGATAAATTGACTCAACGATGGCTGTGCAATAAATAATTTTTCAGCCGCCTTCGAAAAACTTTTTTCTTCAGCGACCGCGAGGATGTATTTTAAGTGGCGGAAATTCATTGCATCAGCTCCTTCAAGAGATATAGATAAAAACCTATACTATTTATTGTGATATCAATATTATCATATATAGTATAGCCTATGGTATAACTAATACAAGAAATAAAGCGTTAACATATTGTAAATTTAAAATATTCTATGTGAATGGGGGAGTAAACGGGAATTAAATGACGGTATTAGGGAATGTATTTCATTAGAGTTTTTCTTTTGTTTGATATGAAACTTTGTTATCGAAATTTATCACTTATGTATGGGTTAATAATCAAGAACTTAAAGGGTGGAGAAATGTACAAGTTAAAACAAAATATACCGTCAAATTATTTCGTAGAGCTTTATACTAATATTGTTTTTCGGCAGTTTGAAAATAATAGTCCATTGCCTGGGAACAAACAACTAAAATTTGATTTTCTGCAGCCTAAAACGGATAGGAGTACTCCCTTAATCATTTTCATTAAAGGCGGCGGATTTGTAAACATGTTTAAGTCAAAATATCTGCCGCAACTGATTTCGTTTGCTCAAAAGGGATTTGCTATTGCCAGCATTGAGTACAGAACAAGCAATGAAGCAAAATTTCCTAGTCAGCTTTATGATGTAAAGGCAGCCGTTCGTTATTTTCGGGCTCATGCAAATCAATATAATATCGATCCCGATAATATTGGTGTTTGGGGCAATTCCGCGGGCGGAAATTTAGCTTCATTATTAGGAACAACGAATAGAAACCCTGAATTTGAAGGAAAAGGAGAATATTTGAATGTTTCCAGTGAGGTGAAAGCTGTAGTAAATTGGTATGGTGTCATTGATATGCTAAAAATGCCGGATACCCGTTCAGATTCTTATTCCTCTTTATTTATAGGCGGACCGGTTACTGAAGAATTAGAAAAAGCGAAGAATGCAAATCCAATTACACATATTGATGAACATACCCCTCCATTTTTGATTATGCATGGCGATTCCGATAAAGTGGTTCCATTATTACAAAGTGAACTGCTGTATCAAGCTTTAAAAGAAAAGGATAAAGAGGTTGAGTACTTTGTAGTTGAAGGTGGAGAACATAGCTTTCTCCAATTTTCTACTAGAACAGATGCACTCTCTATTGTCTTTGAATTTTTTAATAGGCATCTTGGTCTTAATCTTTTAACTAATGAGAAGAAGGAGATTGTGAAATGAGGAAAACGGGTGTTCTATTCAGTTCGATTGTGTTAGTGTTTGGATTGCTTACAGGATGTAGTACTGGCAAACAGGAATCAAATGGAACGGAAACCATATCACAAGGTTCCGGAGATCAAAAGACAGTAGATTATCCAAGCAAGAGAATTAGCATTGTCATTCCGTATGCAGCAGGGGGAGGAGGAGATACATTTTATAGAACTTTTGCAAGGATAGCTGAAAAATATGTAGATGAACCGATTATTGTGGAAAATAAAGCAGGTAGCGCAAGTGCGTTGGCAATTAATGAAATGAAGAATCGTGAGGCCGATGGCCATACCATTCTCGGCATTACTCAATCGGAACCATACGCCATTGCACATGGTGATATTCCAAACACAATGGAAGATATTAAGCCCATCACCTCTTTAGTTTCAGGCAGATCATCTGTGTTTGCTTCAGCAAATGGTCCTTTCAAAACATTTGAAGACTTTAAGAAATACGGACTTGAAAATCCAGGAAAGGCGCAGATGATTTCAGCTGGTACCTTTAATAATAATCATTTAACAGCATTAGCTATTATGGATGAATTGGGAATTGAAGGGCAGTATATTCCCTACAAAAATGCTGGTGAAGCAACTAAAGCTTTAATAAGCGGAAATGGTGATGCCGGCGTTGCCAATGTCTCAGGTGCTTATGCCATGGTGGATGAAGGATCCATGCGCTTTCTAGCCATTGGAGGAGACAAGCGAATGGAAAAATACCCTGATGTTCCTCTTTTTAGCGAATTAGGGATCGTAAAAACCAACGATTTCACATACAGGGGGTTTGGAGTTAAACCGGGTACTCCTCAAGAAGTAATCGATCAATTTAATCAGATTGTAAAACAAGTGAACGAAGACCCGGAATGGATAAAATATCTAGAAACAACGGGTGAAGAACAATATTTTAAAACCGATAAGGAATTTGAGGAGATTTTTAGTAAATCCTATGAATTAGGAAAAGAAATGTTTGGAAAATTAGAAAGCAAAAAGTAATGGATCTCCAGAGAAGGGTTGGTGAAAGCCAACCCGTTCATCACAAAGAATGAATGTAGTGAGGTGAAAAAGTTGAGTTACAAGACAGCGACCTATATATCTTTGATAGTTATCATGGGTATAGCAATATTATTTTTTACGGCTTCTTTGAATTTTTCCTCTTCCTTATCACAATATGTGGGTCCGGAGACGTTTCCGCAAATCCTTAGCGTTCTGCTGGTCATTTCTTGTTTGATCAGTATCATTAAGACCAGAAGACAAAGTGACCAACATATTGATTTACCAAACCTTCGGTATATAGGATATACCATTGGTTTTATATTCCTGTTCATTTTGGCTTGGATATATATTGGCCTATTTTATATTGTTTCCGTCCTGTTTATATCCATTTTGGCATATGTTTACAACCCAGCACAACACTCTTTTAAAAAAGTGGGGGGATCTTTAGCTTTCTCCCTAATCCTGACTTTTTTTGTTTATCTAGTGTTTGATCAATTATTGAAGATATCATTGTAGTATTCTAGAAGGAGGTACAGCGTGGAATTCTTTGCTTTTATCCCTATTATTTACGTTAGAAAACTTATTTGTTATTATTTTTGGTGTTTTAGTAGGGCTTGTAGTGGGTGCTATACCTGGATTGGGTGCAGCAATAGCGATTGCTCTTCTTGTTCCTGTAACCTTCTCTTTGTCACCCGTGGCAGCTATTTTATTGCTTGTAACCGTGTATCAGGCTTCGGAGTATGGAAATTCTGTTACAGCCATTCTCATGGGAGTTCCAGGTACTCCGGCTGCAGTACCAACTATTATGGACGGAAATACGATGGCTAAACAAGGGTTCCCTGGAAAAGCATTGGGTTACTCCATGACGGGGTCCTTAGTTGGAGGAGTAGTTGGTGTTCTTGCTTTAATGTTCCTGGCCAAGCCAATTTCTAGCTTTGCGATGGGCTTCTCCGATCCTGAAATGTTTTTAATCTCGGTATTGGCCTTGTTATGTGTCGGTAGTTTAGGTACAAAAGATCTTCCGAAGAGCATTATTTCCATTCTGTTAGGATTGTTGGTGAGCACGATTGGGTTAGATACTTTAACTGGACAAAGCCGATTTACCTTTGGAAGTATACATCTAATGGATGGTCTTAGTGCCATAGCTTTATTGATAGGTATGTTTGCCATTGCTGAAGTGCTGAATATGGTTTCAACAGATTTGAATAAGAAGTATGTTACGGATATAAAAAATTTAAAGACAGGCATTACTTGGAAAGAGTTCACCGACGTAAAAAAATATATAGTGAGAAGCTCAGTCATAGGTACCTTTATAGGAATTCTTCCGGGTTTGGGAGCAAGTGCAGCTTCCTGGTTCGCTTATATGGATGCCAAAAGAAGTTCAAAAAATCCAGAGAACTTTGGGAAGGGTGAACCAGGTGGAATTGTAGCACCGGATGCCGCTAACAACGCAGCTGTTGGTGGGGCGCTTGTTCCTCTACTAAGTCTCGGGATCCCCGGTTCAGCTACAATGGCCATTGTATTAAGCGCATTTTTAATTCATGGGATCCAACCGGGACCAAGGATCTTTGAAACCAATTTTGATTTAATTGCCGCGATCTTTTGGGGTTTCCTAGGAGCTACTATTTTGTCTTATTTTTTTGGAAGATATACGACTTCGATAATGGCCAGAATGTTAATGATACCCAACTATAGGCTTGCTCCCGGTATCCTTTTTATCTCCTTAATTGGTGCGTATGCTGCTCATGGGAACGAATTTGATCTATGGATTGTTCTTATAGCTGGAATTATTACTTTCGTGTTAATAAAACTGGATTTCGCACCTGCTGTGTTTGTATTGGCATTAATATTTGGTCCGATGTCGGAGGAATATTTCCGCCGCTCATTGATGTTATCTCAAGGGGATTACAGTGTTTTTTACACTAGCATCTATAGTATTGTCTTAATTATCCTAATCTTAATTGTTATTGGGTTTTCTATTCGTCGAACATGGAATGAGAGAGCTGCTGGTTCTAGTGATGTAAAGGATCATCTATAAAAAATTATTGATCCCGCAAGGAGATCGATTATTGTGGAAGTGAAATTTCCACTCAGTGTAAGTGTTTCTTTAGATCAGTCGATTTTAGGGGAACTAAAACTTGTATTTCAATTACAATGACAAACAGAACAATATAATTGACAAAAACTCATTAAGAGGTATCCAGAATTCCTACTGTATATCATATTTGCAAAACTACCGGGATAAAAGCTTCGTTTCCAAGGCGGGGCTCTCTTCTATACTACTATAATTCTTATTTTTATCTCTAGAATGAATTAATAGAACTTGTTCCATTTAGAAAGGAGAGCAGCTGTTCCATTCCGGAACAGTCTGTATCTTCAAATTGCTATAAAATAAAGGTGCACTTAATTGGCATGGAAATTGCGAAAGGTGAAGGGTTTAAAAAACGACTTGCGTGTCCTGTCCTTAAAGTAAAAACACTCTGATTCATAAATGATCTCTTCCAAGGAAAAAGCTTGGAGCATAAGAGTAAGAGGGAAACCAAGAGAAAACTTAATTTGGAGTAGTTGTTCAACTAAAGACGGGTTTCGCTACCTGAATAACATAAAATGATTAACCCCCTCTCATTCCAGTAATGCTGGATTCAAGAAGAAAAATCCTTGGGAGGGGTTCGTCTTGTATCTAAGTGAATTGTGGAATTTATATAAGGCTGATAAACGGATTCTGGGGTTTAGTCCTCACACATTGAAGGCTTATTCTCTTCAATTGAATGTCCTCACACGTGAAATAGGTGATCTGAAACTAGAAGACGTTACCTTGCCATTACTAAAAGAATATTTGGCTAAACAGTCCGAACGTCTCAAGCCCAGTAGTTTAGGTCATCGTATTCGATTCATCAGATCCCTTTTTCGGTATGCTTTCGAAGAAGGCTATGTACCCCGTAATCCAACCCTCAAATTAAAGGAACCAAAGTCAGATAAGAGAATCCCAAAATTTCTTATCGAAGAAGATGTGATTCATCTTAAAATATCGTGTCAGTCCCTCCGAGATCATGCACTGTTACAATTCTTGTACTCCACTGGTTGTCGTGTGGGAGAGGTTCATCGATTAAACATAGAGGATATCAATTGGGAAAATGGGTCTGCTATTGTTAATGGGAAGGGTTCTAAACAACGTGAGGTTTATTTTACGACAGAATGCAAAGTATGGCTTAGAAAGTATCTAGATAGCCGGGAAGATAATTGTGAGGCATTATTTGTAACCGGGCGTAACCCGATTCGTAGGATGACGATCCCGACCCTCCGTTACGCTGTTAAATTGATTGCAGCCCGTGGCCGGATTCCTGTTAATGTTTATCCTCATCGCTTTCGACACACCTACGCTTGCCAGTTGCTTGATAACGGCGCTCCATTAGATTTTATTCAGGGGATGTTAGGACATGAAAAGGCATCAACAACCCAAATATATGCCCAGTTACGTGGAGAGCGCAGAAGAGAACTATATAAACGATTTTTTTAAGAGCTTAGAGACTCTCGATAGGTCAGAATACTTGAATCATATAATTGTAAAATTAGGAAGTATAGAAGACTTGATAAAGTATATAAACTAGTTGGTTACAATTAAATGGGTATTAATATTAAGGAAGGGAGTGCAAAAAATGGAGTTCGAAACAGTTATGCAGGAGCTTGAAGCCCTCGGCAAGGAACGAATTAAGAAAATTTACATTTCCAATGGTGCGCACGAGCCGCTTTTTGGCGTAGCTACAGGTGCTATGAAACCAATCGTAAAGAAAATAAAAATAAATCAACGTTTAGCTGAAGAACTTTATGCCACAGGTAACTATGATGCAATGTACTTTGCAGGCATTATTGCAGACCCAAAAGCCATGACTGAGTCGGATTTTAATCGATGGATGGATGGAGCGTATTTTTATATGCTGTCCGATTTTGTGGTGGCAGTAACTTTATCAGAGTCAGATATTGCACAAGACATTGCTGATAAATGGATTGCAAGAGGTGACGAGCTGAGAATGTCAGCAGGCTGGAGTTGCTACTGCTGGCTTTTAGGGAATCGCCTAGACAATGAATTTTCCGAAAGTAAGATTTCCAATATGCTTGATATTGTGAAAAATACGATTCATGATTCGCCAGAACGAACGAAATCCGCTATGAATAATTTTCTATACACTGTAGGGATTTCATATTTGCCGCTACATGAAAAGGCAGTTGAGACCGCTAAGGAAGTAGGTACAGTAGAAGTCAAACGGGACAAGAAAAAAAGCAGTTTCCTAAACGCTTACGAAAGTATTCAAAAAGAAATTGATAGGGGGAGGATTGGTTTCAAACGTAAATATGTAAGATGTTAAAAATTAGCTTCGCATCGAGGTGTTAATCCAAGAAGGATTGACGCTCTTTTTTGTTGAAGTTACTGAACTAACGGACAGGATAGTTCAAGAATAAGGAATCTTATGGTAAGGTAAAAGATGGGTAATATGAGGAGGGGGGGGGCGTAAATGAAAAAAAATTTAATTATCTTCGCAACTCTAGGGATAATATTCGGTGGTATTGCATCGTTAGTAAATTTCTTTTGGTTTGAGATTACCACCTTTGCAGGATGTTCAAATAGTGAAAATTCTACACCTTTCAAACACAAATGGCAATTGGAGCAAGTTGTTATATGCTTAGATACCCCAACCGTTGAACCTAAATTTGATAAAGAAACAGCGATAAAAATAGCAAAAGGTTATGAAGACACGGAACCTTCACAGCCTAGAAACTTAAAGTGGAGACTGACATAACTTGAGCCGAGTTAGCAACCCTTTGGAATTGGAAGATGAGGCAAGGAAAGGAAAAATATTATTAACAAGCACCCTAATAGGAAGGGTGCTTGTTTCAGTTTTCGCCTTGTCATGGGCGCTAATATAGGTAAGAGTACCGAAGAGTGTTTTTGATCATCCTCGAAGTATTCCTTTATTAAATGGGCTCTCGTAACGATCTATAGATTGCGGTATCTAACTTCTTCGATAGATCAGCAGGATAGGTTTTTTCGTAACGAGGCTCCTCTGTAACTAAACCACCGTAAAACATGATGTCATCAACACGACTAACTTCCACTTCTACACAGCTCATAGGGAAAGGCAAATCGGTGATGAGTTCCTCATTAACTTTAGCTGTACCCCTTACTGATAAGACATTCCCTGGAATGATGACGATGATTTCAACTTCTGGAAGTTCCTTGATGTTTGCAAGAAGTGGAGATTTGGGCGAAATGGCGAATCGGATTAGACTCTCATTTACCGCTGCCAACCAGGATATAGCTGTTGTATAAGTTTCCCCACTGGTATTGCTGCTGATTATGAATAACAGTTTTTCCCCTTGTAATTGCCCAACGACTTCTTGAGATAAAGTAACTCCTGTGGATTTCATATAAACCCCCTAAGAAAATGAATAGATTAAAAATTAGGACAACAAGTCTTCATAAGTATTCACTATTAATAAATGATATTTACTAATTAGTAATATTAATATACCAGAAAGCTTTAACCATGTAAATATGAATGATCCCTAAAACAATGTGCACATGCCCATCAGTGAAGGGGGATATATAGGAAGGGATTCTTCCAGTAATTCCACCATATAAAAATTTTGAAGATTTGCATTTACAAAATGATTTTTACTTGCTATATTATCAATATAAACAATCGATAAATAATATTTACTGATTGTGAACAAAATTATTGGAGGGAATTATAAATGAAAATAGGATATTTTACTCTAACCGACAATCCCATTGAATACGCACCGAACCGAAAAGATCCAAACCAAATGATTTTAGATTTGGTCGAGCAGTCTGTTTACGCTGAGGAATTAGGATATGATTCTGTTTGGGTTCCAGAGCATCATTTCAGCGTTCTGGGGGTTCTTCCTTCACCTTCTATGTTTTTATCGCATGTTGCAGCAAAGACGAAAAAAATCAAACTCGCTCCTGCAACCGTTTTACTTCCAGCTAGCCACCCTGTTCGCATTGCCGAGGAATATGCCTTATTGGATTTGTTGAGTAATGGAAGAGCGATTTTTTCCGCCGGCCGTGGCTATGACAAGCGGGAATACGATGTGTTTGGTGCTGACTTTAATCAGAGTCGCGAGATCTTCTTCGAAGGACTCGATATTGTCAAGAAAGCTTGGACCGAAAAAGCGTTCTCCTACGAAGGGAAATTTTATCAATTCCCTGAGATTGAGTTAACTCCGCGTCCAGTACAGGATCCGCATCCGCCTATTTATGTAGCCGCATTCAGTGAACCATCCATTCAAAAGGCTGCCGAAATGGGTGAACATATTATCTTTGCTCCGTTTGCTGCCAATATGGTTTTTGGAAGTCTTGAAGGCGCTGTCTCCCATTTTAATCAGTTATCTAATAAGGCTGGATTTAAAGGGAAGAAAGCATCCTGCTCCTATTTCATTAATGTGACAGACAGCCCAGAAGAAACAGAAAAAACAAAACAAAGAATGCTGCGTTATTTTACTGGTTTGGTTCCTGCCTTCCCATCCGATCCAACGACAGCCCCGCCTCATATTCGCTATTTTGTTGATATCGTTGAAAAGCTGAAGAACATGAAGACAGATGACCTTAGTGATAAGAGCATTATCGTAGGCGATGCGGAATACGTAACGGAAGCCTTAAAGCGCTGCGAAGCCGCAGGTCTTGATGAAATTATCCTATATTTTGATTTTGGTGGTCTTTCGCACAAAGAAACAATTGTAGCCATGGAACGCTTTGCTACTCGCGTTATGCCTCACTTTAAGAAAGAGGTATCTTTACAGGGGTAAAGTTGGATTGCAACGGGTTTGGGAATCTTTAAACGGATTCCCAAACCTGCTAACTTTGATGATTGATGAGGTGTTCAAGTATGATTGGCTCTATATCTCCGGGTAAGCTGATGGTCATTTTTGATGATATCCATACGAATACAGGTTATTTCATAGGAGCAGCCAAGGATGTTACTGCCGAAGCCGTAAACTTCATGATTAAAGAAGGCAAAGGGTTAGTCTATGTATGTATCACTAAAGAACAGGCTAAACATTTAGAGTTACTCCCCATGACTAACGATCAACATCAGGAAATGCATCAAAATTTCACCATTTCAGTTGACTTTAAAACCAATACAACAGGAATTTCAGCCTTTGAGCGAGCGGATACCATTAAAGCATTCACCGAGGAAAGTACAAGAGCCGCTGATTTTAGGAAGCCTGGCCACATGTTTCCCTTAGTAGGTGAAACTAACGGTTTGCTCGAAAAAATAGGGATTGTAGAAGGAGTAATGGAGTTATCTAAGTTAATATCGGGCAACTCTGCTGGATATATGTGTGAGATTTTGACTGCATACGGGGAAGTGGCTAACCTTGAAGAAGTTAACCAAATAGCTAAACTTCATGATGTAAGAATCATATTATTAAGTGAATTAGTGGACATGAAGTATGAAAATATCAACTGGTTAAAACGAATTGGCCACTCGGAACAAATGCTCTCCAATCAAACGATTCAGGTATATGAATTTGAAAACCGATTGTTCTCCTCTAGTTTTACGGTCTTCTTGAATCGCAATGCTCTCGTTGCTAAACCTTTCATCTATTATGAAACCTGCAAATGGGGGGATGTATTGGGAGTCTCCCACATGTGCTCGTGCAAGGAACATTTTGCTGATGTTCTTCAGAAAATATCTCATAATCTTAGTTCTTGTTTGATCCATCACCACATTCACCCCCAGTCTCCAGTTAAAGAAAACCAATTCATGCTAATTAAGAATCAATTAGAGAAAATGGTTGAGGAATTATGGAGTAAGGATAGCGTAGAAACCGTTTTGGTATAGGAGTGGAAATATGATATCTAATCTTTTAAGAGGAAATGTAGTGAAGGGTAGACAGTTAGGAAGGACAATCGGTTTTCCAACCGCAAATATAGAGCCTATTCAAGCAACCTGTTCACTTCCTCATGGGGTCTATGGAGTAAGGGTCTTAACAGATGGCAAATGGTACGATGGTATTATGAATATCGGGAATAGACCAACATTTGATGATGGTTTTCATACTAGTTTTGAAGTTCATATATTCAATTTCAACCAAGACATTTATAATCAACTCCTTCATGTTGAGGTCTGTTTCTTCATTAGAGAAGAGACAGCCTTTTCCGGTATAGACCATTTGGTAAGTCAAATCAAGCAAGATGTTCACTATACGAAAGAGAAGTTTGAATTCCATAGGTATAAAATGGCATTATAATGAAAGAAAAGGTAGGGTGCTTGACTATGAAAGCCAATAAGGAAGATCACGTGATTCATTTTCCGGACTTATTGTTTATAACGTTTTGCGAAAATCAGTACGGGATAAATAAGGGAATTTATAATACCATTGAGTCCTGGTTCTATGACAAGGGGTATGTGGATATTTTAGAGAGGAGAAAAACCATCATACATTTTCTTGAGTTATCACGAAAAGAAGCCCTGAAAAGCGGTAAGCTTCGGTTTGGTCACGGCGGACTTGTTCCTAAATTAAATGAATTTATGATGAATCAAAAGTATTTGTCTTTAACTTCATGATGACAAAAAATCTGAATTCCAAAGCCAAAGGTATATATTGAAGCTCCATTTCTACGGTCTGGAAATGGAGGTTTTTTATATTCACTAGTGACTTGGATAATAACCCAATCAGTGATAAGATTCATGTAGAAAAAACTAATAGAGGGTGTAAAGGTATGACAGGCAATGATGATCAAAAGGGGAACGGGATCCAATCGGTAGAATTAGGCATTGATATATTAAAGAGAATTGCTCGAGCAGGTCGACCTTTAAATATTACGGAAATAGCAAATTTATGTGATATGTCTAAAAGTAAACTGCATCGTTATTTAACGAGTTTCATCCGAGTGGGTTTCTTGAATAAGAGTGAGGACCTAAGGTATACCCTGGGTACGGACTTGTATTTACTGGGCCTTAAGGCTTCTGAGCAGATTAATGTAAAGGAGGTTGCTGCCCCTTATTTAATCGAACTGAAGGAAAAGCTAAACCAGTCTGTCGGCTTAGCCGTTTGGGGAGAAAAAGGCCCTTTCTTTATTCGTTGGGAAGAGAGCAATCGGCCCATTAATGTTGGAATTAAAGTTGGCAGTCAACTTAGTTTGACAGGGAGTGCTACCGGAATGATATTTGCTTCGTATCTTCCTGAAGATCGGATCGAAGGCTTGATGAATGAAGAAACAACTCTATCTGCACGTGAAAACAAAGAGTGGATAAGTGATGAGATGGTGAGTATCAGAAAACGTGGCTATGCTGTGACGAATGGCCGACTATTGCCAGGCGTTGCTGCGATCAGCTGTCCGATATGGAATCAAAATGGTGACCTAACAGCTGCCCTTACGATTGTAGGCTTGATTGGGATGTTAGACACGACGGAAGATTCCCAAGACATTAAAATGCTCCAGGAGAAGTCCCAGGAATTATCGAAGGCTCTTGGGTGGAACGGGGAAAGTACCAAGTCTCTTCTAAAGCCGGTTTAGAATGGCAATGTTCAGGCAAGGATAAAACCGCTTCCCTAAAAAATGGAAAGCGGTTTTGCTATTACTATGGGAGAAGCGGAACAAATTCACTGAGTATGGGTTGGTGTCCCTGATTCAATTCAAATACTTCTTCTCTTTGCACCTCGAATTTTTCCATAATGGGAAGGTCACTGCAAGAGAACAAATAAGCATCACCGGCAGTTGATACATGATGTTCATGCCAAGCCCAATTCGGAACAACAAAATAATCTCCCTGTGACCAGTCAAACCTTACACCGTCAATGATTGAATAACCAGATCCTTTATGGACGTGGTAAATCGTTGCATGGGTATGGCGGTGAGACTTGGAGCGGAAGCCGCTGGGCAATTTTTGCATCCAGGAAGCAATGCTAGGATTCGCTGTTTTTCCATTAGACGGGTTGATATACTCTACCGCATATCCATCATAAGGATCTGGCTCCAATTTGCTTAATCCTTCAAGCGCTGCTAGAGTCTGCGACCATTTGAAAGCTCCAAGGGGTGCAACTTTAGGTTGTCGATCTGAAATCGGTCGTACCATGCCGCCAGTATACCGCTGGGCTCCGAAATTGTCCGGAACAGTCGGCTGTTCAATCCTTTCCGGGTAGGGCTCAAAAAAGGTACCTCCAATGGCGTAGATCGTCGGGATATCTAAACAATCCATCCAAATCATTGGTTCTTTTCCAGGGTGGGCGTGCCCATGCCACAGCCCTTTAGGGGTAGTCAGAAAATCCCCTTCCTCCATATAGATCCTTTCACCTTGGACGATCGTATAGGCACCGTGTCCTTGGTTAATAAAACGAAGAGCACTCTGGGTATGTCGGTGTGATGGGGCAGTCTCACCCGGTAAAATTAACTGAACGGCAGCATAAAGGGTCTGTGTCGTGGAGGCCCAACCCCAAGGCTTTCTATCGGTTAACCCAGGATTTTGCAAATATATCGCACGTCTTTCCCCACCGCGGTCCGGTGTGAAAATTTCCGTGGCTTCCATCAGCTTTTTGGATAAGGTTTCCCATTTCCATAGATAAGGAACGGCCTGAGGGGTAGGCTGCATGTGCATTAAATCAGGGATAGCATTCCATAGGGGACCTAAGTGATACTTTTGGATCTCCCGATTAAAATCCTGAACCTCTTTACTCAAAAAATAATCGTTTTTTTCAGCCATTTCTTTTCACTCCCCCTCTAAGACGTTTGTTTCATACTATATTGATGAATATTTCTCTCAATTTGCTTTAAATGCTTATCTAGGTGCTCCACCAGTAAATGTTCTATTATAAAGATTAATGGTTTTGTTCCGAAGCGTGGATTCCGACTGGGAGACTCTGTGGTGAGATCTTGTTCTTCTAATGAGCCTAACACGTTCTGTACCATTTCTTTTGAATTCCGAATCCCCTCTAGTACCGCGTCCAATGATCGATGAGGGGCACTCGCTACGGCTGCTAGCCTTCCCTCATGCTGCAACCCGCGTCCCCATTCGACTCCTGGTGTTTTCGCCACTTGCTTAATCTCGTTTAACCAATAGGGTGTGGCTTCCTCCACATGGCAAAGGACCTCCATGATCGACCACACCTCGTCAGCTGGTTTCCATTCAATCAGATTCGCCTCGAGTGGTTGTACAGCTTCAATGATCTGATCTGTCGTCTGATGGATCGATTGAATAGCCTCTTGAATGTTGTTCATAATTAAATCCCCTCATTGTTTTTTCTTACTTTGTTTTCCAGTGCACCAATCCGGTCGATTTCTATGCGGACGACATCCCCATCCTTCAGGAATACTTGAGGATTGCGCGCCACCCCTACACCGCCTGGTGTTCCTGTCAAAATGATATCGCCTGGTTCAAGCGTCATCAGAGTGGATAGAAACTCTACTAAATAGGGAACGGTGAAAACAAGATTCTCCGTATTGGAACGTTGACGTTCTTCTCCATTTACCGTTAAGACCACTTCTAAACCAGAAGGATTCGTGATTTCATCTGTGGTTACTAACCACGGACCCATCGGTGCCGTTCCTTCTACCGTTTTTCCTTGAAGCCATTCAATGGTTCTCCGTTGAAGATCACGATAGGTTACATCATTTACGATCGTATAGCCTGCCACATAATCCAGAGCCTGCTCTTTAGATACATTTCTTGCTCTTTTTCCGATTACAAACGCAAATTCTGCCTCGTAGTCCAGTTGATCAGAAATAGGGAAAAAAGGAATATCGTCTTGAGGTCCGAGTATCGTATTGCTGAACTTTGCAAATACAACCGGAATGGTAGGCAATTCTCTTCCCATTTCCAAAATATGTTCCCGATAGTTATGGCCTACACAGATCATTTTTCCAGGATTTAAAAGCGGCGCTTGTAATTTCACATCTAAACATGCATGGAAGATAGGATATGAAAAAGTATTTGAAGAATTTAACACAAATTCGATAGCTTCCTTAGCGTAGGAAAGGCTTTCATCTCCACCTTGGAGAAACTCCACCATATTAGTTGGAATAAAAGCATCCGAAATAGGTTTCGCACGCAGCGAACCCTTGGAGTCCAATAAAGCACGGTAAGCGTAGTTTAAATCAACCACTTGTTGATCTACTACGGCCCCGATTCGACTTTCACCAGCATGAAGATAGGTTACTAAATGCATTTAAATTCTCTCCTTTGTTCACTATTGATAAATATAATTTATTTATTGTTTACAATGAAAATATACCAATTATATTGTGAGCTGTAAATAGCTAATTTTAATTAAATCTTTAGAAAAGAAACTATTTACAAAAAAAGTTCAGTTCGGTATATTAACAATACAAACAATTGATAAATGATGTTTATTAATTGTGAATAATATGAAGAGGTGAAGTAGAGAGACAATAATTTAGCTGGGTTCATTTATCGGGTTTTGTTCTAGTCTCAAGGGGATAAGGGGGATACGTATGCGCTCTATCAACGTTAACCAAGTAATTGATGAATCAAAATTTAACCGCTTTCATGCAATGGTACTATTTTGGTGTGCATTTATTATTGTCTTTGACGGCTTTGATTTAGTTGTATATGGCTCGGTCGTACCTGTATTGATGAAAGAGTGGTCCTTAACACCGATTCAGGCAGGTACTCTTGGAAGCTATGCCTTATTTGGGATGATGCTGGGCGCACTCATTTTTGGTCCATTGGCAGACAAGCTGGGGCGCAAAAATGTCATTATGGCATGTGTTGCGATTTTCAGCGTGTTTACCGCACTCATCGGAATGGCTCAAGGGCCTACTGAATTTGGAATCTATCGTTTCTTGGCGGGACTGGGGTTAGGCGGAGTTATGCCAAACACGGTGGCATTAATGACAGAGTACTCCCCAAGAAAAATGAAGAGTACCTTAGTTTCGATCATGTTTAGCGGCTATTCCGTAGGGGGAATGCTTTCTGCCGGACTTGGCATTGTGCTGATCCCTCGATTTGGATGGCAGTCTGTCTTTTTTGTGGGCGCCTTGCCACTACTTAGCTTGCCGCTCATGTACAAATGGTTACCGGATTCCCCGGGTTTTCTTTTGGTGAGAAACCAACAGGAGAAAATGGGGCAACTGCTGGCTACAATTGACCCGGCATATAGACCTCAGAAAAATGATCATTATGAAATTGTGCTTCCTAAAAAAGCAGGGATTGCGGTTGTAAAGCTATTTGAAAAAGGTCGCGCTTTAAGTACGGTCATGTTCTGGATTTCCTTCTTTATGTGTTTGTTAATGGTTTATGGATTAAATACATGGTTGCCCAAATTAATGGCCCAAGCCGGATATCCTCTGGGATCAAGCCTCATGTTCCTATTGGTGTTAAATTTAGGGGCTATTTTTGGGGCTGTATTCGGAGGCTGGGCAGCAGATCACTGGAATGCTAAGAAAGTGTTGATCCTATTTTACATTATGGCTGGGGTATCCTTAACCTTATTGGGTTTTAAGGCCAATACTTTGATTCTATATGTGCTCGTTGCCATTGCGGGAGGTGCGACGATCGGGACACAGATTATTGCCAATGCGTATGTCTCTCAATATTATCCGACCGAAATGCGTTCAACCGGGATCGGATGGGCCTTGGGAGTAGGGCGGACGGGTGCCATTATAGGTCCAATGATGGGTGGCGTTTTGCTTACCTTGAATTTACCCTTACATCTGAATTTCCTTGCGTTTGCGATTCCAGGAATTCTGGCCGCCATTACAATTGGGTTTGTTCAGGAAAAATATGCTGCTCTAACAATGGTTGAAGATCCTACTGAAAAAAATGGTTCTAACATCGATTCATTAGCTAACTAGATTGGCATATAAACCGCAAATCTGCTTTTTAGGAGATCTGCGGTTTTATTATTTGGATCAAATTGATTTTTTTGTAAGATCTGTAATATCACTATTTACAAAAAGGGAAGGCGTTTGCTAAAGTAAATATCGTAAATAATAAATAAATATTATTTACTAATTGTGAACCTCCAGAAGAGATCACAGATGAAAATATGATATTTTACGTTAACGGACAAACCAATTGAATACGGTTCCACACGGAAAGACCCAACCAAATGATCAAAGATCTGGTGGAACAGTGTGGATAAATGCAATATATAGAGAAATGGGAAGAGGATAATGAATGGTATTAAAAGTTCAAGAAGATAGGCCGAGTACTGGACTTCAATTTAACTTTTTTTTAGTAAGATTGGCTCTTTCTTTTTGTGGATTTATTGTTGTCTGTAATGTGTATACTATGATACCCATCATAGAAGATCTCGCTGTCCAGTTTCAAGTCTCCAAAGTAACCCTGAGTTGGGCTACAAGTTCCTTTACGTTATTTTACTCCATTGGCTTTCTTGCTTTTGGACCTTTATCGGATCGATGGGGAAGATGGCAGGTTATTGTATACGGGTTAGGCGCATTATCCATCGTTACGTTGGCTATTAGTTTTACTGAAAGTGTTTATATGATTATTATACTTAGAGCTCTCTTCAAGGATTTGCGCTTCCACTTTTGCTCCAGCAGCACTTAATGTTGTCCATACAATTGGGTCTTATTGAAGTATTGGGGAGAATAGTGGATTCATTTTTGATTGTTGAATGATTTTATACAGGTAAGTAATCGTAAAAAAATTGTTAAGGACTGGAAAAAATACAACCTTCTTGCAAGCGAAGCGTCAATATATAAGGAGGTGTTAGAAATTGAAGAAAATAATGATAACCACATTAGCTGTTGGAATTTTGGCTTTTGGTGGATTTGCTTACTTTGGTGGAAACGATGACCCCAAACATGCGGAAGCTGGAAAAAACTTCATAGAGTTAAACGAGTATGCGGATGAAATTTCTGCTATCGTTTCTACTGTTGGTTTAGAAGTGGAAGGAAGTATGAACCTTGTTAAAGGGATTAGCGATAACGAGGAACACAAAGGATTAACGCGCGTGGTTACAATCGGATTCAATGTAAAAGGATTCAACGAAGTCACAAGCGATCAAGCAAGAGAAGTTTTTGAAAAAGTGAAGCTTTTATTCCCTGAGGCGGAAGCTTTCCAATTCAGACTAGGCTTTAAAGATCAAGAAATGCAAGGTCATTGGTCAATTCACATTGACGAGGTGAATGGAGAAACAAAGCTAGTGAACTGGAAAACTAATGAGGTACATAATTACTAACGGGGATCGTTAGCTCCATAAAGGCTGCTTCGGCAGCCTTTATTAGTCATTCCGCTATTGGGCAGGTTAGTGAAATTAAATAAACTCATATTCAGTGGTATGTTTGTGTTAAAATTTAGGTAAATTTAGTCGTAATCAGGGAGGATATTCTAATGCAGTTTGAGAAAGCAAAAGAAGTGATTACTGAATTTGAACGGTTATCTGATAAGGATAAAGATTCCCTATCTATTGCACTCGAAAAGTATTTTGGCAAACAAATAGAATTCTCTTTGACCGAGTTATCCCAACTGGACGAAAAAGACCTAAAAACAATTCAATCAACAATCGGTGGCATGATTATGACAAGAGAAAATGTAACAGACGATATAGGAAGTCTCTATGAGAAATTTAAAGATAAGGATTTGCCCAATAGAATATCATTCGGACGATTACCCTCTGAAAAAGAATGGTTATTAGATGAATATGAATATGGAGAGCGAAGGAGGTACTTCTCCTCCGCTTTTTTTGTTTAAGTATCGGGCAGGAGGATAGCTCAATAAACGTGTATAAACCTTTACTTTATCCAAGGTATTAGGGGATATATGGTAAAATACAACGAGAGGAGAGGTGGAATTGAGATGTGCATAAAAAAACAATCTTTTTCAATAATTTGCTTGTTATTTCTAACGCTTTTTATATCAGCTTGTACAAATGACCAAGACAGTGAAATTACAAAATTTCAAGGGAATAAATCATTTATTGTCACACCAGAAGAGTACAAAGATAGTATAGATTTCACAATTCAGACTAAGGACTTCCCTTTGGAAGAAGAAAGAGAAATAGAAGTCAATCAATTTATTAGAAAGCTTGAAGATACAGATGTAATATTAAATAAATTGTATGTTAGGGAAAAGGACGTACTTGTAATTATTAAATTAAAAAGTAACATTGATTCAATGAAAGGGAAATTTTTAAGTCCATATGAGTTTAAAACGGAAGAAAATGTTTCAAGAGTTATCTCATCGGATGTAGATATCAAGGTTAATGATGAAAACGGTCAGAGATTAATGGAAGGTAAAGGCATTAAAGATAATGAAGTAGCGATCTTCATTCATAAAGATGACTTCAAAAATTCAAAGGAATTAGAAGTTGAAATTAACGGAATGCATTTGATGGAGTATATAAAGAAGTAGGTAAAGAAGTAGGTCTTGTTGCTAACGGAGATCGATAGTTCGAAAAATCGGGCTGCATCCGGCAGCACTTGGATGCAGCCCTAATGCGTAGTTTAACGTAAGAAACGATTCGTATTATATGATTACGGGAAGAATATCCTCCAGAGAAAAATAAATCGGAGGGTTAACAATGTTCAGGATCATTATTTGCCTCTTACTTCTCACTTTATGTCTGTTTTCAGTAAGTGATGTTTATGCTGCACCAGAAACTCCCCCGAAGCGCGAACAAGCGTCAATGGTTGATTCATTTCTATCTGGATTAGAAGCCGAGACACCAAAACAAGCTGTTGAACTATGGATTCTAGGCGTTAAAAATCGTAGTGGTGCTGTTCAATACGCAACGCTATCACCAAATTTAAAACAAAAAACAAGATATCAATTTGAGAAAAGATCTTGGGGTACGGGTCAATCAAGTCCATGGGTTGATAATGTCCGTATCATTAAAGAAGAAAAGATTAGCGATAACAAGGTAAAATATACAATCGAATACGATTTGTTAACCTCTAATTGGAAATGGGATAAAAAAGGACAAAAGGTTATTACAGTGGAAAAGAATCCAAATCGAATTACACCCCACTGGTATATAACCGAAATTACAACGAAATACAACGAGTGGGAAGCCTTCACTCCTGCCGAAATAGTAATTAGATAAAATGGTTATTGTGCTAACGGGACTCGATAGCGGAGAACGAGATGGGCATCTCTTCCCTGCTTTTTTATTGCTCTAAAGAGAAGGATAGTGAGAAAACGATGGTGTAAAATTTATGATATATTAAGAAAAACATTAACTGAGGTGTAGATCTATAATGAGTATCATTGCAATGGACGATTTGGAACAGCAGTGTTGGGAATGTAATGGGAAAGGCAAGATAAGCGAAGAAGCTTGTCCCAAATGCGATGGTAAAGGATATATTGCTACTGCTTTAGGTCAAACATTGTTAGACTTTTTTAAGAGGTATTTAGAAAAATGAAAAATTCATAAATCAACACTCTGTGCAGACCTCATCAAGAGGTCTTTTTTTGTGCGCTTGGCAGCGCATCTTACTAATCGGGTTCAAGTCCCGTGTGTGCCGACGGCCGGAAACACTAGCAGACAGACAGT